>NZ_JBHYIQ010000101.1:0-22649 GCF_042739895.1 Amycolatopsis sp. NPDC059021 | reverse complement strand
GAAGGCCTCCTTACCGGCGCTCAGGGCTGTGAAGGAGGCCTTCACGGCCTCGCGGGCTGCCGACGCTGGGCCGGACGGGTGAAGAAAGGGCCGGAACGGTACGAGCGGTCCAGTCGTGCCGTCCGGGGTTTGCGCTGGTGAGATGTCCAGGGGCAGCGTGGATCACGTGTACTGCGGACCGCTTCTTCTCCTGTTCGCGGTCGCCGGAGCGGCCACGGCCCCGGCGACCGCCGCCCTGCTGCGCCGGGCGGGCGCGCCCATCGCCGTGCCGCTTGCGGCCGGGCTTCTGGCGCTGGGGTTCGGCGTGGTCTGCTGGCGCTGGCAGTCCGGCGGCTGGCCGGGCTGGTGGCTCCCGGTGCCCTGCCTGCTGACCGTCCTCGCCGTCCCGCTGGCGCTGGCCGATCTGCGTCATCTGCGGCTGCCCGACGTCCTCACCCTGTCCGCCTACCCCGCCTTCGCGGCGGTGATCGCCACGGCCGCGGCGGCGGGTGGCGGCCCGGCGCTGGCGGGCCGCGCACTGGCCGGGTCGGCGGTCTTCGGGGGCGCGCACGCGCTGATCCACCTGCGGGCACCCGGTTCGCTGGGCGCGGGTGACGTGAAGCTGTCGGGCGTCCTCGGTGCCGTGCTCGCCGCGGTCGGCTGGCCCGCCGTGCTCCTCGGCGCGGTGGTGGCGGCACTGCTCAGCGTGGCGCTGGCGATGTGCCGCAGAAGCGCGCACGGGCGGGCGCCCGGGGTTCCGCACGGGCCCGGCCTGCTCGCGGCGGCCTGGCTGTGCGCGGTCCTGCCCTCGGCCGGATCGGGGGTGATACCCGGCTGACCGGGCACGGCGGCCTCGCGCGGGAGGGGAGTCCTTGCTCGCCCGGTCGTGGCGGCGTGACAGGATCTGTCAGGTGTTGCGCTGGATCACCGCGGGTGAATCACACGGACCCGCACTCGCCGCCGTGCTCGAGGGCATGGTCGCCGGTGTGGGCGTCACGACCACGGACGTGACCGAGCAGCTGGCCCGCCGCCGGCTCGGCTTCGGGCGCAGTCCCCGCATGGGCTTCGAGACCGACCACATCGAGTTCCTCGGCGGGGTGCGCCACGGGCTCACCCAGGGCGGCCCGATCGCGGTCCACATCGAGAACGCCGAATGGCCCAAGTGGGAAAAGGTCATGGCGGCCGATCCGGTGGACCCGGACGAGCTGGCCGGGCTCGCCCGCAACGAGCCGCTCACCCGGCCGCGGCCGGGGCACGCCGATCTGCCCGGCATGCAGAAGTACGGCTTCAGCGAGGCCAGGCCGGTGCTGGAGCGGGCGAGCGCGCGGGAGACGGCGTCGCGCACGGCGCTGGGCACGGTGGCGCGCAATTACCTGCGGCAGCTGCTCGGCATCGAGATCCTGAGCCACGTGGTGTCCATCGGCGGCGCCGACGCCCCCGAGGGCCCGCTGCCCACCGCGGCGGACCTGCCCGCCATCGACGAGAGCCCGGTGCGCGCCTTCAGCAGGGAAGGCACCGAGGCGATGGTCGCCGAGGTCGACGCGGTACGGAAGGCGGGGGACACCGTCGGCGGCGTGATCGAGGTGATCGCCTACGACCTCCCGCCGGGCCTCGGATCCCACGTGCACTGGGACCGCAGGCTCGACGCCCGGCTCGCGGGCGCGCTCATGGGCGTGCAGGCGATGAAGGGTGTCGAGGTCGGGGACGGCTTCACCACGGCGCGTCGCTGGGGCAGCCAGGCCCACGACGAGATCGACCGCGGCTCCGGGCCGGTCGGGGTCACCCGGCGGTCCAACCGCGCGGGCGGGCTCGAGGGCGGCATCACCAACGGCGAGCCGTTGCGCGTGCGGGTGGCCATGAAGCCGATCTCGACCGTCCCGAAAGCACTGTCCACTGTGGACGTCACGACCGGGGAGCCCGCCGTCGCGATCCACCAGCGATCCGACGTCTGCGCGGTCCCGCGCGCCGGGGTCGTGCTGGAGTCGGTGGTCGCGCTCGTCCTCGCCGACGCCGCGCTGGAGAAGTTCGGCGGCGACTCGCTCGAGGAGAGCAAGCGCAACGCGCAGGCCTACCTGAAGGCGCTCGAGGAGCGCTGGTGACCCCGCGCGCGGTGGTCGTCGGACCGCCGGGCTCGGGCAAGAGCACGGTCGGCCCGCTGCTGGCCGCCCGGCTCGGCGTCGCCTTCCGCGACACCGACGACGACATCGTCGCCCGCGCCGGGCGCGCGATCTCCGACATCTTCGCGGAAGACGGCGAACCCGCCTTCCGCGCGTTGGAAGAAGAAGCCGTCGCGACGGCGCTCGCCGAACACGGCGGCGTGCTGTCGCTCGGCGGGGGAGCGCCGATCACCCCCGGCACCCGCGCGCGGCTGGCCGGGCACACCGTCGTCTTCCTCAACGTGGGGATGGCGGCGGGGAGCAAGCGCACCGGGCTGTCCACCG
The DNA here is from genome assembly GCF_042739895.1 of Amycolatopsis sp. NPDC059021. Taxonomy (NCBI): domain Bacteria; kingdom Bacillati; phylum Actinomycetota; class Actinomycetes; order Pseudonocardiales; family Pseudonocardiaceae; genus Amycolatopsis; species Amycolatopsis sp. NPDC059021. The sequence goes on along the minus strand of NZ_JBHYIQ010000101.1, from coordinate 20,229 downwards.
CGCGCCCGCTGCTCGCCGGGGTCAACCCGCGGGCGACCTACAAGGCACTGCTCGACGCGCGGATCCCGGTGTACCGCGAAGTGGCCACGATCGAGGTCGACACCGACGAGCGCACCCCGGAAGAACTGGTGGACCTGCTCGTGGCCCGCCTCGAGGGGCTCGCCGCCGGGCACCGGCCGCACTGACGAAGAAGGAAGCATGATGTCCGACCCGGTCCGTATCCCGGTCGCCACCGCGAAGCCGTACGACGTCCTGGTCGGCCGCGGTCTGCTCGACGAGCTCACCGCCCAGCTGAACGACGCCTCCAAGGTCGCGCTGATCCACCCGCCGACGCTGACCACGACGGCCGAGACCGTCCGCGAGGAGCTGATCGAGGCCGGGATCGACGCCCACCGCGTCGAGATCCCCGACGCGGAGGACGGCAAGGCGCTCTCCGTGGCGAGCTTCTGCTGGGAGGTCCTCGGCCGCATCGGGCTCGATCGCCAAGGCGTCGTGGTCGGCCTCGGCGGCGGCGCGGTCACCGACCTCGCCGGGTTCGTCGCGGGCACCTGGATGCGCGGGGTGCGCCTGGTCAACGTGCCGACCACGCTGCTCGGCATGGTCGATGCCGCGGTCGGCGGCAAGACCGGCATCAACACCGAGGCAGGCAAGAACCTCGTCGGGGTGTTCCACGAGCCGGACGCGGTCCTGGTCGACCTGGCCACCCTCGAGACGCTGCCGCCGAACGAACTCGTCGCCGGGATGGCCGAGGTCGTCAAGACCGGGTTCATCGCCGACCCGAAGATCCTCGACCTCATCGAGGCCGACCCGGCCGCCGCGGTCGACACGACCGGCGACGTGCTGGCTGAGCTGGTCCGCCGCTCCATCCAGGTCAAGGCCGGCGTCGCCGCCGCCGACCTGCGCGAGTCGGGCCCACGCGAGATCCTCAACTACGGGCACACCCTCGGCCACGCCATCGAGCGCCGCGAGCGCTACCGCTGGCGCCACGGCGCGGCGGTGAGCGTCGGGCTCGTGTTCGCCGCCGAACTGGCCCGGCTCGCCGGGCGGCTCGACGACGCGACGGCCGAGCGGCACGCCTCCGTGCTGCGCCTGCTCGGATTGCCCACCACCTACGACCCGACAGCGCTGCCGCAGCTGCTGGAGACGATGAAGGGCGACAAGAAGACCCGCTCCGGTGTCCTGCGCTTCGTCGTCCTCGACGGGCTCGCCAAGCCTGGCAGGCTGGAGGGCCCGGACCCGGCGTTGCTGGCCGCCGCGTACTCGGCGGTCGCGGCCGGGGAACAGAACAGCGGGAGCGTGCTGCTGTGAAGGTGTTCGTCTTCAACGGGCCGAACCTCGGACGGCTCGGCAAGCGGGAGCCCGGCGTCTACGGCTCCACCACCCACGACGACCTCATCGCGCTGTGTGTCGACACCGGGACCGAGCTGGGCCTCGACGTCGACGTCCGGCAGACCGACCACGAGGGCGAGCTGGTCGGCTGGCTGCACGAGGCCGCCGACGGCGGCAACCCGGTCGTCCTCAACGCCGGGGCCTGGACGCATTACTCGATCGCGGTCCGCGACGCGGCGGCCCAGCTCACCGCGCCGCTGCTCGAACTGCACATCTCCAATGTCCACAAGCGCGAGCCGTTCCGGCACCACAGCGTGCTCTCGGACATCGCCACCGGCGTCATCGCCGGTCTCGGCGTCGACGGCTACCGCCTCGCCCTGCGCTGGCTCGCCGACAACGCGCGGTGAGTGTCCCCGAGATCGTCACCCCGCGGCTGCGGCTGCGTGCGCTGACCGAGGGGGACACCGCCGCGGCGTCCCGGATCTTCGCCGATCCGGGGATGAGCCGGTTCCTCGGGAACGATCTGAGCGATCCGGCGCACTTCCGCGCGATGATGGACCGCCGCCTGTCCTACGACGGCCCGGCCGGGCAGGGACACTGGGCGATCGACCGCGACGGCGAGCTCATCGGCATCGCACACCTGAGCCCGTCGCGGCGGCTGCCGGGCGGGGTCGCGGAAGTCGGGTACTACATCGCCGCCGGGCACAGCGGACAGGGCCTGGCGACCGAGGCCGTGCGGGCGCTGCTCGACCACGGGCTCGCCACGCTCGGCCTGCCCGCGGTGTGGGCGCTCGTGCGCGAAGACCACGCCGCGAGCCGGAAAGTGTTGCGGCGCCTAGGCTTTCTCGACGTCGGTGGCGACGAGTACTACGGCGCACCGCACCGCGTGCTGGTCGTCCTGCCTGCCGCGCACGGCCGTCCGCACCACATCGAACTGTGGGTGCCCGACCTCGCCCGCGCGGAACGCGGCTGGGGCTGGCTGCTGACCGCGCTCGGCTGGCGCGAATACCAGCGCTGGCCCGCTGGCGTCAGCTGGCGGCTGGGACCGAGCTACCTGGTGATGGAGAAGTCCCCCGCGCTGCGCGGCGCCGAGCACGAGCGGACGCGGCCGGGGCTGAACCATCTCGCGCTGCACGTGGCCACCCGGGCACAGGTGGACGTGCTCGCCGCCGAATCGGCGGACCACGGCTGGCGGCCGTTGTTCGCCGACCGCTATCCCCACGCGGGCGGCGAAGAACACTACGCCGCGTACCTGGAGGACGAGGACGGCTTCGAGGTCGAACTCGTCGCGATCGAGTGACCCACTGGCGGGGGTCACTCGACAAGGTGAGACCTCGCTACACTCGGCGATCGTGCGCCCGATTCGTCGTGGGGGCAGGCGAGTCGCCCGCGCCTTTTCCGCAGTCGTCTGCGGCTGTGTCGTCCTCGCCGGCTGCAGCGACGGCTACGCACAGTCCCAAGTGGACAGACCGGTGGCGCAGACGGCGCCGAGCCAGGCGAAGGTGGCCGACGTCCGCCTGGCTGCCGGCAATCCTCGCCAGAGCGGCGGAGTCGTCGCCGCGGGTGGCGAGGACGCGGTCTACAACTACGTCCCGTCGGTGATGCTCGACGGCGGGCGCACGCGGATGTGGTGGTGCAGCCAGTACGGCAGCGCGCCGCCGCCCGGTGACGACATCCTCTACGCCGAGGGTCCGTCGGCCGACGGACCCTTCACCGGTCCGGACGGCGGTGCCCCCGCCGCGGTGCTGTCGGGCGCGCCGGGCGGATTCGACGGGATGCACACCTGCGATCCGTCGGTGCTGCGGATCGGTACGACCTACTTCCTGTACTACACCGGCGCCGCGGGCGATCACGCGCTCGGCAACGCCGTCGGCCTCGCGACCAGTCAGGACGGGGTGCACTGGACGCGGGCGGCGGGCGGGCGGCCCATCCTGGGGCCGTCGCACGACGTGCACCGCGACAACGTCTACGGCGCGGGCCAGCCCTCGGTGGTGTACCTCGACGGCTGGTACTACCTGATGTTCACCGACACCACCGGCAAGGCGGCGGGCTGGAACGGGGCGGGCCAGTTCCTCGTCCGGTCGCACGATCCGGCGTTCTCCGCCGGGGTCGAGGCGCTCGGGCCGAAGGGCTTCGGCCCGGTGCCGTCCACCACCGCGTCGCGGGAACGGTCGATCGTGGACGGCTTCAGCGCCGACCTGACGTGGTCGGGCGCGCTCGACGCGTTCGTGATCGCCCACGAGACCGCCGAAGGCACCACCCTGACGTTCTGGACCAGGGACTTCACCGAGCAGCCCTACCGTCCGCTGGTCATCGGCGGGGACTGGAAGGAGGGCCCCGGCCTCGTCCGCCGCCCCGACGGGCACGCCCCGCTCGACGTCGCCGGCCCCTGCGACCGGGTGCCCCTCGACGTCGTGCGCGCGACCGGCCTCGACGCCACCGGCGCGCCGACCGGGCTCCGGCATTTCGGGCTCGACGTGCTGGACGCCAAGGGCTGCGCCACCCCCGAGCGGACCGCGACCACCTTCGACGGGCTCGCGATGCCCTCGCCGGAGCGGACCATGGACCTCGTGCGCGGCGGGAAGCTCGTCCGCGTCGACCGGCGGGCCGTGGCCGTCGCGCTGGCCGGGCAGGTCACCGATCATCCGGTCGCGCCCGCCGCGGGGTTCCCGCTGGCCGCGCGGCTGCGGGCCGAGGCGACGGTCGTGCAGGCGGAGGGACGCCCGCTCGGCGTCCTGCTGGACCGGGACATCCTGTGGGGCCTGCCGGACACCGGGATCGTGGCGGCCAACGACTCCGCGGTGGTCCAGATCCCGCCCGCGCGGTGGGACGGCTACCCGCGCGCTTCCTCGCTCGGCGGCTGAGCGGCCCGCCTGCCGGGCGCGGCGTGGCCGATCCGCGCGCCGACGAACAGCCCCAGCCCGGCGGGGACCAGCACGAGCAGCGCGGAGAAGGCGGCACCGCCGGTGAGCGCTCCGCGAAGTTCGGACGTGCCGGTCTGGTCGACGAACACCGCCCGCCCGATCACGTAGAGCACCCCCGCGAGGGGCCCGGTGACCAGTGCCGCGATGAACCAGTTCCGGCCGCGGTCGGGGCGGTCGAGCCACGCGTCCACGGCACTCCACAGCGCGGCGGCGCCGACCAGCAGCGCGAGCGCGACCGAGATCGGGAACGCCTGGTCGGTCGGGTGATACACCGAGTACTTGGCGAGCACCGTGACGGCGGCGCCGTGCACCAGCGCCATCACCAACCCGCGAGTCAACCAGCCAGGCATCTTCGCAGTGTAGGCGCCGCGTGTGGGTATCGCGTGTGGGCCGCCGGATACCCCGGGCGCGGAGGAACACCACCAAAGGAGGGGGACGGGACCACTAGGCTGGCGGCGTGGTTGAAACCCATTCACGCCGACGCGCGGCGCTGCGCAGCCTGCTCTCCGAGGCCGGGGTCGACGCACTCCTCGTCACCGACCTCACCAACATCCGTTACCTGACCGGGTTCACCGGATCGAACGCCGCCCTGCTCGTCCACGCCGGGGGCGAGCAGCACACCGTCTTCTGCACCGACGGCCGCTACGACACCCAGTCCGCGGCCGAGGTCCCGGATCTCGAGCGCGTGCTGGAGCGTGCCAGCGCGGCGGCGCTCGCCACCCGCGCGGCCGCCGCCCCCGGCACTTACGGCCGCATCGGGTTCGAAAGCCAGCACGTCAGCGTCGAACAGCACGAGTCGCTGAAGGCCGGTTTCGCCGCTGTCGAGCTGGTCCGCACCCCCGACCTGGTCGAACAGCTCCGGCTGATCAAGGACGACGCGGAGATCGCCGCGCTGCGCGAAGCCTGTGCCGCGGCCGACCGCGCGCTGGCCGATCTGCTCGCCGCCGGGGGCCTGCGGCCCGGCCGCACCGAGCGCGAGGTGGCCAGGGACCTGGAGAACCGGATGCTGGAGCACGGCTCGTCGGAGCCCTCCTTCCGGTCGATCGTGGCCACCGGCGCGAACTCGGCCATCCCGCATCACCAGTACGGCGACACCGTGCTGGCCGCGGGCGACTTCGTGAAGCTGGACTTCGGCGCCACCGTCGACGGGTACCACTCCGACATGACCCGCACGTTCGTGCTCGGCAAGCCCGCCGGCTGGCAGCGGGAGATCTACGACCTGGTGCGCCGCGCGCAGGCGGCGGGGACCGAGGCCGTGCGGCCGGGCGCCGTGCTGTCCGAAGTGGACGCCGCGGCGCGGACGGTGATCGCCGGCGCGGGGCACGGAGACGACTTCGGGCACGGTCTCGGACACGGCGTCGGACTGCACGTCCACGAGGCGCCGAGCCTCGCTACCACGGGCGTCGGTACACTGTCCGCCGGTATGGCGGTCACCGTCGAGCCCGGCGTCTACCTCGCGGGCCGGGGTGGCGTCCGCATCGAGGACACGCTCGTCGTGCGAGACGGCGAGCCGGAGATCCTCACCCAGAGCACGAAGGACCTCGTGGAGCTCTAGCGACCGCGAGGAAACACCGATACAGGAGACTGCAAGCTCGTGGCCACCACCAACGACCTGAAGAACGGGCTCGTCCTCAACCTCGAGGGCCAGCTGTGGACCGTCACCGCGTTCCAGCACGTGAAGCCGGGCAAGGGCGGCGCGTTCGTCCGCACCACGCTCAAGCACGTGCTGACCGGCAAGGTCGTCGACAAGACGTTCAACGCGGGCACGAAGGTGGACACCGCGACCGTCGACCGCCGGAACATGACCTACCTCTACAAGGACGGCGCCGACTTCGTCTTCATGGACGGCGACACCTACGACCAGATCACCGTGCTGGCCGAGATCGTCGGGGACAACGCGAACTACCTGCTCGAGAACACCGAGGTCCAGGTCGCGGTGCACGAGGGCAACCCGCTCTACATCGAGCTGCCGACCTCGGTCGAGCTGGTCGTGCAGCACACCGACCCCGGCCTGCAGGGCGACCGCTCCACCGGCGGCACCAAGCCGGCCACCCTGGAGACGGGCGCGGAGATCCAGGTCCCGCTGTTCCTGACCACCGGCGAGAAGATCAAGGTCGACACCCGTGACGGCCGCTATCTGGGCCGCGTCTCCAGCTGATGGACGGGACGCCTAACCCGAAACCGAAGCGCGGCGGGCCGATCAGCCGCCGCCAGGCCCGGCAGCGGGCCGTGGAAATGCTGTACGAAGCCGGGCAGCGGGAGACCGACGCGGTCACGCTGCTGTCCGAGCGGGTCGGCGCGGTCGAGGTCGACCCGATCGGGGACTACACGATCGAACTGGTCGAAGGGGTCACCGGGCGGCGCGAGCAGATCGACGAGCTGCTCGCGGAGCACTCGCACGGCTGGACGCTGGAGCGGATGCCGCCGGTGGACCTCGCGGTGCTGCGGGTCGGGATCTACGAGATGCTCTGGTCGGCGGACGTGCCCGACGCGGTCGCCATCGACGAGGCCGTCGGACTCGCGAAGGCGCTTTCCACCGACGACTCGCCCCGGTTCGTCAACGGGGTCCTCGGCCGCATCGGCACCATCGCCGACCGCCTCCGCGCGGTGCTCTGAGCCACCACGTGCTTGAGCGTTTTCGGTTCCCCACAACCGAAAACGCTCAAGCAGAGCCCGATCAGTCCTCCTTCGAGGGACGGGCCTCGGGCGGGAGAACGCCCCAGTCGATGAGCTGCTCGGTGAGCTCGCCGGGGGTCATGTCGTAGATGATGGCCAGCGACCGCAGGTCCTCGGTGCGGATGGACAGCACCTTGCCGTTGTAGTCGCCGCGCTGGCTCTGGATGGTGGCCGCGTAGCGGGCGAGCGGGCCGACCTTCTCGGCGGGCAGCTGCTGGAGCCGCTCCAGGTTGATGACGATCTTGGTGGCGGGCTCGGCACCCGACGGTACCCGGCCCTCCGGCAGCAGTTCGACCACCGGCACGCCGTAGAAGTCGGCCAGCTCGGCCAGCTTCTGGACGGTGACGGCTCGATCGCCACGCTCGTACGAGCCGACGACGACGGCCTTCCAGCGGCCGCCGGACTTCTGCTCGACCCCGTGCAGGGACAGGCCCTGTTGCTGGCGGATACCGCGGAGCTTGGCCCCGAGCGCCTTGGCGTAATCGCCCATCTGGTGGTTCTCCGTTTCTTCACCCCCTGCCCGGCCGGGATGACCGGTCCAGGGGACTTCTCGAGTCGAATACTCAGAGTAATGGTTACGCATAGTTGTCACCAGGTCAAGCAGAAGGTTGTCCGACCTGGTGGCGGAGTGCGGGACACCACCCGTAAGGCTGAGCGGGTCCTCCTGCTACTGTCGGTGCGATTTCCTCGGTAAGCAGGAGATCGACGTCCTTTAAGGACCCGTCCAGCGAGGCGGGGAAGGAGTCCGCTGTGTCGTCACGTCCGCGTGGCGCGGCAGGCCCGGCCGGGGAGCGCGAGCTCCTGTCGGCCGGTGACGTCGCGCGCACCATCGCCCGGATGGCCCATCAGGTCATCGAGAAGACCGCGCTCGGTTCCGGGCACGAGGGAACCGCTCCGCCGCCGGTGTTGCTCGGCATTCCCACCCGGGGGACGCCGCTGGCCGCCAGGCTGGCCGGGCGCGTGGCCGAGTTCTCCGGCATCCGCCCGCCCACGGGCGCCCTCGACGTCACCCTCTACCGCGACGATCTGCGCCGCCGCCCGCCGCGCGCGCTGGAGCAGACCCAGCTGCCGCCCGCCGGCATCGACGACCGGGTGGTGATCCTGGTCGACGACGTGCTGTTCTCCGGCCGCACCATCCGCGCCGCCCTCGACGCGCTGCGCGATCACGGCCGCCCGCGCGCGGTCCAGCTGGCGGTGCTGGTCGACCGCGGCCACCGCGAGCTGCCCATCCGGGCCGACTACGTGGGCAAGAACGTGCCCACCGCCCGCGCCGAGGGCGTGTCCGTGCTGTTGTCCGAAACGGACGGCCGGGACGCGGTCCTGCTCCGCCCCGCTGAAGCATCAGGAGAGGCTCAGTGAAACACCTGCTCGCCACCGACGGACTGGACGCGGCGCAGGCCACCGCGATCCTGGACACCGCCGACGAGCTGAAGCACACCCTGCTCGGCCGCGAGGTCCGCAAGCTGCCGACGTTGCGCGGCCGCACCGTCGTCACGTTGTTCTACGAGAACTCGACCCGCACCAGGGTGTCGTTCGAGATCGCCGGGAAGTGGATGAGCGCGGACGTGATCAACGTCTCGGCGTCCAGCTCCTCGGTGAACAAGGGCGAATCGCTGCGCGACACCGCGCTCACCCTCGCCGCCGCGGGCGCCGACTGCGTGATCATCCGCCACCCCGCCTCCGGCGCCGCGCAGCGGCTGTCCGGCTGGCTGGCCGAGGCGGGCACCGCGGTCGTCAACGCCGGGGACGGTACGCACGAGCACCCGACACAGGCCCTGCTCGACGCCGCCACCCTGCGCGAACGCCTCGGCTCGCTGAACGGCCGCCGGATCGCGATCGTCGGCGACGTGCTGCACAGCCGGGTCGCGCGCTCGAACATCCACCTGCTCTCGACACTGGGCGCCGAGGTGGTCCTGGTGGCCCCGCCGACGCTGCTGCCCTACGGCGTCGAGAGCTTGCCGGTCACCGTTTCGCACGATCTGGACGCCGAACTGCCCGCGGTCGACGCGGTGATGATGCTGCGGGTGCAGGCCGAACGCATGCACGGGGGCTTTTTCCCGTCGGCGCGGGAGTACTCGATCGCCTACGGCCTCAACGAGAAGCGCATGAAGCTGCTGCCGGAGCACGCGCTCGTGCTGCACCCCGGGCCGATGCTGCGCGGGATGGAGATCGCCTCGGTGGTCGCCGACTCCCCGGCCTCGGTCATCACCGAACAGGTCCGCAACGGCGTCCACGTGCGGATGGCCGTGCTGTATCACCTGCTCGCCAGCGAAGAAGGGAACATCGCGTGAGCCCCGTGCTGATCAAGGGTGCCCGCCCGTACGGGGAAGGCGACCCGGTCGACGTCCTCGTCGAGGACGGGGTGATCACCGCCATCGGCTCGGTCAAGGCGGCCGACGGCGTGGAGTTGATCGACGCCAAGGGCCAGGTGCTGCTGCCCGGGTTCGTCGATCTGCACACCCACCTGCGCGAGCCGGGCCGCGAGGACACCGAGACGATCGAGACCGGTTCCGCCGCCGCCGCGCTCGGCGGGTACACCGCCGTGTTCGCCATGGCCAACACCGATCCGGTCGCCGACAACGCGGTCGTCGTCGAGCACGTCTGGCGGCGCGGCCAGGAGATCGGGCTGGTCGACGTGCACCCGGTCGGCGCGGTCACCGTCGGGCTCAAGGGCGAGAAGCTCGCCGAACTGGGCACGATGAACCGGTCCGCGGCGGGGGTCCGGGTGTTCTCCGACGACGGCCTGTGCGTGGCCGACCCGCTGCTGATGCGCCGGGCGCTGGAGTACTCCACCTCGCTGGACGTCGTGATCGCGCAGCACGCCGAGGAGCCGCGGCTGACCGTCGGCGCGCAGGCCCACGAGGGCGAGCGCGCGGCACGGCTGGGCTACACCGGCTGGCCCGCCTCGGCCGAGGAGTCGATCGTCGCCCGGGACTGCCTGCTCGCCTTCCACGCCGGGGCGCGGCTGCACGTGTGCCACGTCTCGACGTCGGGCACCGCCGACGTCCTGCGCTGGGCCAAGGACCGCGGCACGAAGGTGTCCGCCGAGGTCACCCCGCACCACCTGCTGCTCACCGACGAACGGCTCGCGAGCTACGACCCGGTGAACAAGGTCAACCCGCCGCTGCGTACCGAGGTCGACGCCGAAAAGCTGCGTGCCGCGCTGGCCGAGGGCGTCATCGACTGCGTGGCCACCGACCACGCGCCGCACGCGGTGCAGGACAAGGACTGCGAGTGGAGCGCGGCGCGGCCGGGCATGCTCGGCCTGCAGACCGCACTGTCCATTGTGGCCGAGACCATGGTCCGCACCGGGCTGCTCGACTGGCGGGGCGTGGCCCGCGTCATGAGCGAACGGCCCGCGGAGATCGGGAACCTGCCCGATCAGGGCCGTCCGATCGAGGTGGGGGAGCCCGCCAACCTCACGCTGGTCGACCCGGACGCGGAGTGGACCGTGAGCGGGCCCGAGCTGGCCAGCATCTCGGCCAACACCCCGTACGAGGGAATGCGCTTGCCCGGCGTGGTGACCGCCACGCTCTTGCGCGGGCGGATCACCGCGCGGGAAGGGAAGATCGGGTAATGGAACGGCTTCTCCTCACGCTCGCGCTCGTCGTCTTCTTCCTGCTGTGCCTGTGGGGCTTCTGGATCGGCTGGCGGCGCAAGTCGCGCGCGCAGAGCGTCCAGGTGCCGCCGTTCCCCGAGATCCCCGCCGAGCCCGGCGAGGTGCTGCTGGAGTCCCAAGGGCTCTACGTCAGCACGATCTTCGCGGGGCACTGGCAGAACCGCGTCGTCACCCGCGGCGCCGGGCTGCGCACGAGCGCGATCTGGCGGCTGCACCCCGGCGGCGTCGCGATCGAGCGCTCCGGCGGCCCGGACTTCTGGATCCCGCGCGCGTCGGTCACCGGGATCCGCCGGGACAAGGCGATCGCCGGGAAGGTGATGGGCACCGACGCGCTGCTCGTCCTCACCTGGCGGCTCGGTGACGTCGATCTCGACACCGGCTTCCGCGGCGACGACCTCGACGACTATCCACAGTGGATCGACCAGCTTTCCGATCACGACATCAAGGGAGGTGCCCAGTGAGCACCGCGAACGGCGCCCGTACCCCGGCCGCGCTGGTACTGGAAGACGGCCGGGTGTTCCGCGGCGCGGCCTACGGCGCGCGCGGGCGGACGCTCGGCGAGGCGGTGTTCTGCACCGGCATGACGGGCTACCAGGAGACGTTGACCGACCCGTCCTACCACCGGCAGATCGTGGTGCAGACCGCGCCGCAGATCGGCAACACCGGCTGGAACGACGAGGACGACGAGTCGGCGCGGATCTGGGTTTCCGGTTACGTGGTCCGCGATCCCGCGCGGACGCCGTCGAACTGGCGGGCCACGCGCTCGCTGGACGACGAGCTGGAGCGCCAGGGTGTGGTCGGGATCTCCGAAGTGGACACCCGGTCGCTGACCCGGCACCTGCGGGAGCGGGGCGCGATGCGCGCGGGGGTGTTCTCCGGCGACGCGCTGGTGTCCACAGAGGACATGGTCGCGCAGGTGCTGGCGAGCCCGGAGATGAAGGGCGCCGATCTGGCCGGCGAGGTCAGCACGGACAAGCCGTACATCGTGCAGGCGCAGGGCGAGCGCCGGTTCCGGGTCGCCGCGCTGGATCTGGGCATCAAGTCGAACACGCCGCGGCTGATGACCGCGCGCGGCATCGAGGTGCACGTGCTGCCCTCGGCGACGCCGGTCGACGAACTGCTGGCGCTGGAGCCGGACGGGGTGTTCCTCTCGAACGGTCCCGGTGACCCGGCGACCACCGCGCACGCGACGGCGCTGACGAAATCGGTGCTGGAGCGGGAAATCCCGCTGTTCGGCATCTGCTTCGGCAACCAGATCCTCGGCCGCGCGCTCGGCCTGGGGACGTACAAGATGCGCTACGGCCACCGCGGGATCAACATCCCGGTGATCGACGTGGCGACCGGGCGGGTGGCGATCACCGCGCAGAACCACGGTTTCGCCCTGGAAGGCGAGCCGGGCCAGCGGTTCGACTCGCCCTACGGCGCCGCGCAGATCTCGCACTACTGCCCGAACGACGACACGGTCGAGGGTGTGCGTGCCTTCGACGTCCCGGCGTTTTCGGTGCAGTACCACCCCGAAGCGGCCGCCGGTCCGCACGACGCGGCTCCGCTCTTCGACGAATTCGTTCAGCTGATGGAGAAGAAGGCCAAGTAATGCCCAAGAGGACTGACATCCAGCACGTGCTGGTGATCGGATCGGGTCCGATCGTGATCGGGCAGGCCGCGGAGTTCGACTACTCCGGGACCCAGGCCTGCCGGGTGCTGCGGGCCGAGGGGTTGCGCGTGAGCCTGGTGAACTCCAACCCGGCGACGATCATGACCGACCCGGAGTTCGCCGACGCCACCTACATCGAGCCGGTCACCCCGGACTTCGTCGAGAAGGTCATCGCGGAAGAGCGCCCCGACGCGCTGCTGGCGACGCTGGGCGGGCAGACGGCGCTCAACTGCGCGGTGGCGCTGCACGAGCGCGGGGTGCTGGAAAAGTACGGCGTCGAGCTGATCGGCGCGGACATCGACGCGATCCAGCGTGGTGAGGACCGGCAGAAGTTCAAGGACATCGTGCGCACCATCGGCGCCGAGGTCCCGCGTTCCCGGGTCTGTCACGACATGGACGAGGTCCGCGCCACGGTGGCCGAGCTCGGCCTGCCGGTGGTCATCCGGCCCTCGTTCACCATGGGCGGGCTCGGCTCGGGCATGGCGCACACCGCCGAGGACCTGGAGCGGCTGGCGTCGACCGGGCTCACCGAGTCGCCGGTGACCGAGGTGCTCATCGAGGAGAGCGTGCTCGGCTGGAAGGAATACGAGCTCGAGCTGATGCGCGACAAGCACGACAACGTCGTGGTCGTGTGCTCGATCGAGAACGTCGACGCGATGGGCGTGCACACCGGCGACAGCGTCACCGTGGCGCCGACGATGACGCTGACCGACCGCGAGTACCAGGTGATGCGTGACGTCGGCATCGCGGTGCTGCGCGAGGTCGGCGTCGACACCGGCGGCTGCAACATCCAGTTCGCGATCAACCCGCGTGACGGCCGGATGGTCGTCATCGAGATGAACCCCCGCGTGTCGCGCAGTTCCGCGCTGGCGTCGAAGGCGACCGGGTTCCCGATCGCCAAGATCGCCGCGAAGCTCGCCATCGGCTACACCCTCGACGAGATCCGCAACGACATCACCGGCGAGACCCCCGCGTCGTTCGAGCCCGCGCTGGACTACGTCGTGGTGAAGGTGCCGCGGTTCGCCTTCGAGAAGTTCCCCGGCGCGGACCCGACGCTGACCACGACGATGAAGAGCGTCGGCGAGGCGATGTCGTTCGGCCGCAGTTTCCCCGAAGCCCTTGGCAAGGCGATGCGGTCGATCGAAACGAAGGCGACCGGGTTCTGGACCAGGCCCGACCCCGAGGGCGCCACGCTGGAGTCCACTTTGGACGCCCTGCGGGTGCCGCACGAGGGACGGCTCTACGAGGTCGAGCGCGCGCTGCGGTTCGGCGCCACCGTCGGGCAGGTGCACGAGGCCTCCGGCATCGACCCGTGGTTCATCGACCAGATCGCGCTGATCGGCGAGGTCGGCGCCGAGGTCCGGGACGCCCCGGTGCTCGACGGCGACCTGCTGCGCCGCGCCAAGCGGACCGGGCTGTCGGACCGCCAGATCGCCGCGCTGCGCCCGGAACTGGCCGGGGAGGACGGCGTCCGCGCGCTGCGGCACCGGCTCGGCGTGCGGCCGGTGTTCAAGACCGTGGACACCTGCGCGGCCGAGTTCGCCGCCAAGACGCCGTATCACTACTCCTGCTACGAGACCGACCCCGAAGCGCAGTCCGAGATCACGGCGCAGACCGACAAGCCCAAGGTGCTCATCCTCGGCTCCGGGCCCAACCGGATCGGGCAGGGCATCGAGTTCGACTACTCCTGCGTGCACGCGGCGATCGCGTTGCGCGAGGCCGGGTTCGAGGCCGTCATGGTCAACTGCAACCCGGAAACCGTGTCCACCGACTACGACACCTCCGACCGCCTGTACTTCGAACCGCTCTCCTTCGAGGACGTCCTCGAAGTCGTGCACGCCGAGCAGGCCTCCGGCACGGTCGCCGGGGTCATCGTCCAGCTCGGCGGGCAGACGCCGCTCGGCCTGGCGAAGCGGCTGGCCGACGCCGGTGTCCCGGTGGTCGGGACGCCGCCCGAGGCGATTCACCTCGCCGAGGACCGCGGCGCGTTCGGCGAGGTCCTCACCGACGCCGGGCTGCCGGCGCCGCGTTACGGCACCGCGACCTCGTTCGAGGGCGCCAAGCGGATCGCCGACGAGATCGGCTACCCGGTGCTCGTCCGCCCGTCCTACGTCCTGGGTGGCCGCGGCATGGAGATCGTCTACGACGAGGAATCCCTCGCCGGCTACATCCGCCGCGCCACCGAGGTCACGCCGGAACACCCCGTGCTGGTGGACCGGTTCCTCGACGACGCCATCGAAATCGACGTCGACGCGCTGTTCGACGGCGAGGAGCTCTACCTCGGCGGTGTGATGGAACACATCGAGGAGGCCGGGATCCACTCCGGCGACTCGTCCTGCGCGCTGCCGCCGATCACCCTCGGCCAGACCGACCTGCAGGCCGTGCGGCGCTCCACGGAGGCGATCGCCCGCGGCGTCGGCGTGCGCGGGCTGCTCAACGTCCAGTACGCCCTCAAGGACGACGTCCTCTACGTCCTGGAAGCGAACCCGCGTGCCTCGCGCACCGTCCCGTTCGTGTCCAAGGCGACCGCGGTGCCGCTGGCGAAGGCCGCCGCGCGCATCATGACCGGCTCCTCGATCAAGGACCTGCGCGCCGCGGGCATCCTGCCCGCCGACGGCGACGGCGGGCACCTGCCCGCGGATTCGCCGGTCGCGGTCAAGGAAGCCGTGCTGCCCTTCCACCGCTTCCGCACCCCCGAGGGACACGGCGTCGATTCGTTGCTCGGCCCGGAGATGAAGTCCACCGGTGAGGTCATGGGCGTCGACGTCTCGTTCGGCAAGGCGTTCGCGAAATCCCAGTCCGGCGCTTACGGTTCCTTGCCGACCTCCGGGCGCGTGTTCGTGTCGGTGGCCAACCGGGACAAGCGGTCGATGGTGTTCCCGATCAAGCGGCTCGCCGACCTCGGCTTCGAGGTCCTCGCCACCGCGGGCACCGGGGAAGTGTTGCGGCGCAACGGAATTCCCTGCACGGTCGTGCGCAAGTACTCCGAGGGATCGACCGACTCCGTGCAGAACATCGTGGACGTCATCCTCGACGGCGGCGTCGACATGGTCATCAATACTCCGTATGGAAACAGCGGTCCGCGGGTCGACGGCTACGAAATCCGTACCGCGGCGGTGTCCCGGGACATCCCGTGCGTCACCACCGTGCAGGGCGCCGCGGCGGCCGTGCACGGCATCGAGGCACTCATCCGGGGTGACATCGGGGTCCGGTCGCTGCAGCACCTGCAGGCCGCGCTGAAGGCCCAGTCGTGAGCGCGCCCGAGCGGTTCGGCGCGCGGCTGGCGAAGGCGATCTCGGCGCGGGGCCCGCTCTGCGCCGGGATCGACCCGCACCCCGGCCTGATCGAGGCGTGGGGCCTGCCTGCCGACGCGAGCGGGCTGGAACGGTTCGCGCTCGGCGCCACCGAGGTGCTGGCCGCGGAAACCGCGATCGTCAAGCCGCAGTCGGCGTTCTTCGAGGCGTTCGGAGCCGCCGGCGTCGCCGTATTGGAGCGGGTCGTCACGCTCGCGGCCGATGCCGGGGCACTGGTGCTGCTCGACGTCAAGCGCGGGGACATCGGCTCCACCATGGAGGCCTACACGGCCGCCTACGTGGCCGACGGCGCGGCGATCGCGGCCGACGCGATCACCGTGTCGCCGTACCTCGGATTCGGCTCTCTGGAGCAGTGCGTGGCCACCGCCCGCGCGGCGGGCCGGGGCGTGTTCGTGCTCGCGCGGACGTCGAACCCCGAGGCACACGCCTTGCAGAGTGCGCAACTGCCGGACGGCAGGACGGTCGCGCAGAGCATCGTCGACACCGCCGCGGCGCTGAACGACGGCGTCGCGCCGCTCGGGGACGCCGGGGTGGTCGTCGGGGCCACGATCGCGCCTGGAGAGCTCGAACTGGCCGCGTTGAACGGTCCGGTCCTGGCACCGGGTTTCGGGGCTCAGGGCGCCACTGTGGCCGATTTACGGGCTGTTTTCGGGGACGCGCTGCTCGCGAAGGGCGTGCTTCCGGCGTCTTCGCGGGACATCCTGAAGCACGGGCCGGACGCGGCGGCGCTGCGAACAGCGGTCCGCCGGAATCGCGAACTACTCGCCGGACCGCAGGAAAACGGCCAATAGCAGGCCCCGGAATCGGCGTGGGACCAGCACCCCCGCATTGTGGGCGGTGCTCGCGGGTGGGTACCGTCGCGTCACCCACCCAGATTTGAGAACTACCGGAGGAAAACGTGGCACTTCCCCAGCTGACAGAGGAACAGCGCGCTGCGGCGCTGGAGAAGGCCGCCGCCGCCCGCCGCATCCGTGCTGAGCTGAAGGAGCGGCTGAAGCGGGGCGGTACCACTCTGGTCGACGTGCTGAAGCAGGCCGAGGAGAACGAAGTCCTCGGCAAGATGAAGGTGTCGGCTCTGCTCGAGGCCCTCCCCGGCGTCGGCAAGGTCCGTGCCCAGCAGACCATGGAACGACTGGAGATCGCGCCCAGCCGCAGGCTCCGCGGGCTCGGCGACCGGCAGCGCAAGGCGCTGCTGGCCGAGTTCAGCGGCGAGTGAGCGGCGTCGGTCAGGACAACCCGGTGATCCGGGGCGCCGACCGCGGCAGTGAGCCGGTGGCGGGGGAGAGCTCCCGGCACCGGCTCACGGTCGTATCGGGGCCGTCGGGGGTCGGGAAGTCGAGTGTGGTGGGGCAGCTGCGCGAGCTGGCCCCCGAGATCTACTACAGCGTTTCGGTGACGACGCGGAAGCCACGTCCCGGCGAGGTCGAAGGACGGCACTACCACTTCGTCGACCGGGCCGAGTTCGACGTCATGGTCGCCGAGGGCAGGCTCCTGGAACACGCCGAGTTCGCGGGCAACTGCTACGGCACCCCGCGCGAGCCGGTGGAGAAGGCGCTCGCCGACGGCAGGCCCGCGGTGCTGGAGATCGAACTGCAGGGCGCGCGGCAGGTCCGCCGGGCGATGCCGGAGGCTCGGCTGGTGATGCTCATGCCGCCGTCCTGGGAGGAACTGGTCGGCAGGCTGACCGGGCGCGGCACCGAATCCGAGGCCGCCGTGCAGGCGCGGCTGGCCGAGGCCGAGCGCGAACTGGCCGCCGCCGGGGAGTTCGACGTACGGCTCGTGAACGCCGACGTGCGAGAGGCCGCTGAGCGGTTGCTAAACTTGATAACCGGCGACCAGAACCTTGAAGATTCGGAGCACCACGAGTGACGACCACGTCCACGCTCGGCATTCACGAAGAGCTCGAAGGCATCACCAACCCGCCGATCGACGACCTGCTCGAGAAGGTCAGCTCCAAGTACGCGCTGGTGATCTACTCGGCCAAGCGTGCCCGGCAGATCAACGACTACTACGCCCAGCTGGGCGAGGGCCTGCTGGAGTACGTCGGCCCGCTGGTCGAGCCCGGTCCCCGGGAGAAGCCGCTCTCGATCGCGCTGCGCGAGATCCACGGCGGGCTGCTCGAGCACACCGAGGGTGAGTGACCGCAGGCCCAGGGTCGTCCTGGGCGTGGGCGGCGGGATCGCCGCCTACAAGGCCTGTGAGGTGCTGCGCGGCCTGACCGAGTCCGGTCACGAGGTCCGCGTGGTGCCCACGGAAGCCGCGCTGAACTTCGTCGGCGCGGCCACCTTCGAGGCACTGTCCGGTCAGCCGGTACACACCGGTGTGTTCACCGAAGTGCCCGAAGTGCAGCACGTCCGCGTCGGCAAGGAAGCCGATCTGGTGCTCGTGGTCCCGGCCACGGCGAACCTGCTCGCCAAGGCCGCGCACGGCATCGCGGACGATCTGCTGACCAACACCCTGCTCACCGCCCGGTGCCCGGTGGTCTTCTTCCCGGCGATGCACACCGAGATGTGGGAGCACCCCGCCACCCGCGACAACGTGGCGCTGCTGCGCTCGCGCGGGGCGATCGTCACCGAGCCGGATTCGGGCAGGCTGACCGGCGTCGACACCGGCAAGGGCAGGCTCGCGAACCCGGCCGAGATCGTCGACCTCGCCCGGCTGCTGCTCGCCGTGCCGGACGCGCTGCCCCGCGACCTCGAAGGCGTCCGGGTGGTCATCTCCGCGGGCGGCACCCGCGAACCACTCGACCCGGTGCGCTATCTCGGCAACCGGTCCTCGGGCAAGCAGGGCTACGCGCTGGCCAGGGTCGCCGCGCAGCGCGGCGCCGAGGTCACGCTGGTCGCCGGGCACACGGTGGCGCTGCCGGATCCCGCGGGCGCGACCGTGCGGCACGTGTCGACAGCGCTGGAGCTGCGCGAGGTCATGCACGCCGAGGCCGCGTCGGCCGACGTCGTCGTGATGGCCGCCGCGGTCGCCGATTTCCGGCCCGCGACCAAGGCCGATGTGAAGATCAAGAAGTCCGACGACCTGCCGGACCCGGTCATCACCCTGGACCGGAATCCGGACATTCTCGCCGAACTGGTCCGTTCGCGGCGCGCCGGGCAGCTCGTGGTGGGCTTCGCGGCGGAAACCGGCGACGAACACGGCAGCGTTCTCGACCACGCCCGGGTAAAACTGAAGCGCAAGGGTGCCGACCTGCTGGTGGTCAACGCGGTGGGGGACGGCAAGGCGTTCGAGACGGAGGACAACTCCGGCTGGCTGCTGGCCGCGGACGGTACCGAAAGGCCCATCCCCTTGGGCGCGAAAGCGCAACTGGCGGCCACAGTGTGGGACGCTGTTGTGGGCTTAATCAATCGTTGACCGGCGCTCCAGCCGAACTCAGTAGGCTGGAGCCGGGTAAGGGGTACCTAACTCTCCGGGTATCCGTCGTCGAGGTGAGGAAGTGACTGCCACCGTGACCGCGTCCACCAGCAGATTGTTCACGTCGGAGTCCGTGACCGAAGGGCACCCCGACAAGATTTGCGACGCCATCAGCGACTCGATCCTGGACGGTCTGCTGTCCAAGGACCCGCGCAGCCGGGTCGCCGTGGAAACCCTCATCACGACCGGTCAGGTCCACGTCGCGGGCGAGGTGACCACCGAGGCCTACGCCGACATCCCGACCATCGTGCGCGACGTCATCCTGCGGATCGGCTACGACTCCTCGGCCAAGGGCTTCGACGGGAACTCCTGCGGCGTGAACGTCGCGATCGGCTCCCAGTCGCCCGACATCGCGCAGGGCGTCGACACCGCGTACGAGTCGCGGGTCGAGTCCGACGAGGACGAGATCAACCGCCAGGGCGCCGGCGACCAGGGCCTGATGTTCGGCTACGCCTGCTCGGACACCCCCGAGCTGCTGCCGCTGCCGATCGCGCTGGCGCACCGGCTCTCGCGGCGGCTGTCGGCGGTCCGCAAGGACGGCGTCCTGCCGTACCTGCGCCCGGACGGCAAGACCCAGGTGACCATCGAGTACGCGGGCGACCAGCCGGTGCGGCTGGACACCGTGGTCGTCTCGACGCAGCACGCCGAGGGCATCGATCTCGACCGGATGCTCGGCGTGGACGTCAAGGAGCACGTCGTCGCCCCGGAGCTCGCCGAACTGGGCCTCGACACCGCGAACGTGCGGCTGCTGGTGAACCCGACCGGCCGCTTCGTCATCGGCGGCCCGATGGGTGACGCCGGGCTGACCGGGCGCAAGATCATCGTCGACACCTACGGCGGGATGGCGCGGCACGGCGGTGGCGCGTTCTCCGGCAAGGATCCGTCCAAGGTGGACCGTTCGGCCGCGTACGCGATGCGCTGGGTGGCCAAGAACGTCGTCGCCGCGGGCCTGGCCACGCGCACCGAGGTGCAGGTCGCGTACGCGATCGGCAAGGCGGCGCCGGTCGGCCTGTTCGTCGAGACGTTCGGGACCGAGACGGTGGACCCGTCGAAGATCCAGGCGGCGATCAGCGAGGTCTTCGACCTGCGGCCCGCCGCGATCATCCGCGACCTCGACCTGCTGCGCCCGATCTACGCGCCGACCGCGGCGTACGGGCACTTCGGCCGTCCGGACCTGGACCTGCCGTGGGAGAGCACCGCCCGCGCCGAGGCCCTCAAGGCCGCCGCCGGCGCCTGATCGCTTCCGACCGTTCCGTGAAGGCCTCCTTCACAGCGCTCAACGCTGTGAAGGAG
>NZ_JBHYIQ010000100.1:12255-37965 GCF_042739895.1 Amycolatopsis sp. NPDC059021 | reverse complement strand
GGGGCCGGGGGCGCGCGCGGCGGGCCGCCCCCCCTCCCGTGCGCGCCCCCAACCGCCCCCCCCCGGCGCGCCGCCCCACGTCGGACACCGGGACGCCAGGGCCCCGTCAAGCAGCCGGTCAGTCCACAGTGGCCAGTTGGGCGCGGAGGGTGTCCAGGCCCATCCCGCCCAGCCGGAGCGCGTGCGTGTGGAACCGCTTGATGTCGAAGGCGGCGCCCTGCCGGGCACGGGCCTCGTCGCGGGCGGCGAGCCACAGGCGCTCGCCGATCTTGTACGCCGGTGCCTGGCCGGGCCAGCCGAGGTAGCGGTCGATCTCGTCGCGGACGTGGGCCTGGTCGGTGACGGTCCGGGTGAGCATGAACTCCAGGCCCAGCTCCGGGGTCCACCGCTCGCCCTCGTGGAACCCGGTCCCCGCCGGGATCTCCAGCTCGAGGTGCATGCCGAGGTCGACCACGACCCGCGCGGCGCGGAAGAGCTGTTCGGACAGCATGCCGAGCAGATCGCCGTCGTCGGCGAGGTAGCCGAGGTCCTGCATGAGCCGCTCGGAGTAGAGCGCCCAGCCCTCGGCGTGCCCGGAGGTGAAGGCCATGAGCCGCTGGTACTTGTTCAGCGAGGCCGACTGGTACACCGCGGTCGCGATCTGCAGGTGATGTCCCGGCACGCCCTCGTGGTAGACGGTGCTGACCTCGCGCCAGGTGACGAACTCCTCCCGGCCCGCGGGCAGGGACCACCACATGCGGCCGGGACGGCTGAAGTCCTCGCTCGGCGGGGTGTAGTAGGCGCCGACGCCGCCGCCAGGCGGGGCGATCTTGCACTCCAGGCCCATCAGCGCGTCGGGGATGTCGAAATGCTTGCCCCGCAACGATTTCAGCGCCTCGTCGGACAGGTTCTGCATCCACGCCTCGAATGCGGCGCGGCCGCGTACGCGGTAACGGGGCTCGGCGTCGAGCACGGCGGCGGCCTCGGCCACGGTCGCGCCCGTCTTGATCCGGCTCGCGACTTCGCGCATTTCGGCCTCGATGCGGGAAAACTCGGCCCAGCCCCATTCGTAGGACTCGCGCAGGTCGAGCTCGGCACCGATGAAGAACCGCGACCACAGCTTGTAGACGTCCTCGCCGACGGCGTCCTTGGCCGGGGCCTGCGGCGCCAGCTCGGCACGCAGGAATCCGGCGAACTCCGCGAACGCCTCCTGCGCGACGCGGGCGCCGTGGTCGAGGTCGGCCCGCAACGCGTCGCCGGCTTCGCCCGCGTTGGCCACAAGTCCGGCGAAGAAGCCTTCTTCGTCCTTCAGCCCGGCCCAGGTTTCGCACTGCTCCGCGACCTTGCCGACCTGCCGCAGCGCCGCCACCTGCCCGGCTTCGGCCCCGGCGAGCAGGGAACGCCGCATGCCGGTCAGCGTTTCGGGCACCTTGCGCAGCCGCGCCGCGATGGTCGCCCAGTGCTCGGGCGTGTCCGCGGGCATCAGGTCGAACGACATGCGCAGTTCCTGCACCGGGCTCGAGATGACGTTCAGCGCCGCGACGTCCAGCCCGGCCTCGTGGATCTCCTGCTCCAGCCCGACACGCTCGGTGAACACCGCCTTCGCGGCCCGCTCCCCCGCGTCACCGGCTTCGGCCGCTTCCACCGCTGCCAGTGCCCTCGCCCCGAGGGACGCTCTGGTCGCGTACCCCTCCGGCGAGTAGTCGGTCAGCTGGTCGTCGTGACCGGTGATGCCGAGGATGGTGGCCTGGACCGGGTCCGCGGCCGCGTAGTCGTCGACGTACCGGTCGCAGATCCGGTGCACGTCCTGTTCGGTGGAAGCCATGTCCGGCACGCTACCGGCCTGGTGGCGACCGGCGGAACGGACTTAAGCACGGGCCGGGACGAGCCCCAGCCTGGCCACCACCTCACGCGTGGCCTTGGACCGGTTGAACGTGTAGAAGTGCAGGTCCGGCACGCCTTCGGCGATGAGCCGCTCGCACAGTTCGGTGATCGCGTCGATCCCGGCGGCGCGGAACGCGGCCGGGTCGCCGGACAGCGGCTCCAGCCGGTCGAGCAGCCGCTGCGAGGCGGGCGCGCCGGAGAGCTTGATCTGGGTGTGCAGGGTGCGCGGGGTGGTCAGCGGCATGATCCCGGGCAGCACCAGCGCGTCGCAGCCCGCGGCGGCCACCCGGTCCCGCAGCCGCAGGAAGTCCTCGGCCTCGAAGAACAGCTGGGCGATCGCGAAATCGGCCCCGGCGCGGAACTTCCGGATCAGGTACTTGGTGTCGGACTCCAGGTCGGGCGACCGCGGGTGCCCGTACGGGAAGGCCGAAACCCCGACACAGAAATCGCCGAGCGAGCGGACCAGCTCGACGAGTTCCTCGGCGTAGGTCAGGCCCTCGGGGTGCGGCACCCACTCGCCGTACACGTCGCCGGGCGGGTCGCCGCGCAGCGCCAGGATGTTGCGGACGCCGACGGCGGCGTACCAGCCGATCACGTTCCGCAGTTCCGACACCGAGTGGTCGACCGCGGTGAGATGCGCCATCGGCACCAGGGTCGTCTCGGTGGCGACCCGCGCGATGCTGCGAATCGTCCCGTCCCGGCTCGACCCGCCCGCGCCGTAGGTGATGGACATGTACGCCGGGTCCAGCGGTTCGAGCTCGCGGATCGCCCGCCACAGCACGGCCTCGTCGGCCGTGTCCCGTGGCGGGAAGAATTCGATGGAAAAGGCGGGCCCGTCGCCCTCTAGCCGCTCGATCACCGACGTCATACCGGAAATGGTAGAGGGAAAAGTCCGCCTCCTGGGAGTCCCCTCCCAGCGATTGGACCCGCTTTCGAGTCTCGTCCGACGTGACGCTGGGCTACGCTCGCCCCGAGGAGTGAGTCATGAGCAGCGAGGACGACGAGAGCTGGGACGAACACGTCCGCGTGGCCGTCTACCGGGCGTTCGCGGCGTACGGACGTCAGCCGACGGCGCCGGAGCTGGCCGACGCGGCGGGCGGCTCACTCGCCGTCGCCAAGCAGGCGCTGCACCGCCTCGCCGACGCGCATCACCTCGTCCTCGACGACTGCGAACACGTGGTGCTGGCGCACCCGTTCGCCGCGATCCCGCTCGGGTTCTCGGTGATGGGCGCGCACACGCTGTGGTGGGGCGGCTGCGCGTGGGATTCCTTCGCCATCCCGCATCTGGTCCCGCACGAGTCCGAGGTGCTGGTGGCCACCCGTTGCCCCGGCTGCGGGGAGCCACACGCGCTGGTCGTCGGCCGCGACGCGCCGCCGCCGGGCGGTCAGGTGGCGCACTTCCTCGTGCCCGCCGCGCGGATGTGGGACGACGTGCTGCGCACCTGCGGCAACCAGCGGCTGTTCTGTTCGGAGTCCTGTGTGGACGGATGGCTCGCGGAAACGGGCCACGCCAAGGGATACGTCATGGATCTCGCGACGCTGTGGCGGCTGGCGAAGGGCTGGTACGCGGGACGTCTCGAATACGGCTACCGCCGCCGGGAACCGGCCCGAGCCGCCGAATACTTCGCCGAGGCGGGCTTGCACGGCGCGTTCTGGGAGCGGTGAGGGCCACATCCGGGGGCACCCGGCGCGGCGCCGGTCACACCCGTCGGTGAGGATGAACGGTATGAACGCGCCCGTGTCCGACGCCGATCTGCCCGCCCACGTCGAGCGTGCGCTGGCCGGATTCCTCGACCGCGCGGGCGAGGAGATCGTGCGCACCGAGCCGAGCGTGCGCGCCGGGATCGAGGCGCTGAGCGGGTTCGTCCTCGGCGGCGGCAAGCGCTTGCGCCCGACGTTCGCCTGGTGGGGCTGGCGGGGCGCGGGCGGGGACCCGGCCGGGCCCGACGCCGAGGGCGTGCTGCAGGCCGTGTCGAGCCTCGAACTGATCCAGGCGTGCGCGCTGATCCACGACGACCTGATCGACTCCTCCGACTCCCGCCGCGGCTCCCCGACCGTGCACATCGCCTCGGCGAAGCTGCACGCCGACCGCGGCTGGCTCGGCTCGCCCGCGACGTTCGGGCTGGCCACCGCCGTGCTGGTCGGCGACCTCGCGCTGGCGTGGGCCGACGACATGTTCGCCGACGCCCCGCTGCCCGCCGCCACGATGGCCGCCGCCCGGCCCGCGTGGCGGGCGATGCGCACCGAGGTGCTGGCCGGCCAGTACCTCGACGTCCGCACCCAGGCCACCGGCGACGCGTCGGCCGAGGCCGCGCTGAAGATCGACAAGCTCAAGACCGCCGCGTACACCGTGCAGCGCCCGCTGCACCTCGGCGCCGCGCTCGGCGGGGCCGGCGACGAGCTCATCGCCACGCTGCTGGAGTTCGGCGGCGACGTCGGCGTCGCCTTCCAGCTGCGGGACGACCTGCTCGGGGTGTTCGGCGACCCGTCCGTGACCGGGAAACCGGCCGGGGACGATCTGCGCGAGGGCAAGCGGACGCTGCTCGTCGCGCTCGGCCTCCAGCTCGCCGCGGAGCGCGGGGACACCGCCGCCGCAAGCGTGATCGCCGACGCCATCGGGAACGCGGAGCTGACCGACACCGCCGTCGACGCCGTACGCGAGGCGCTGGAAGGCGTCGGCGCCGTGGCCGCCGTCGAACGGCGCATCGACGAGCTGACCGGCACCGCGATGGCCGCGCTCGACCGCGCGCACCTGGCCGAGCCCGCGCCCGCGGCGCTCACCGAACTCGTCGTCAAAGCGACCCAGCGGACGCACTGACATGCGCACGACCACCGGTCCCGGCGAACACGTCGTGGTGATCGGCGCCGGGCTCGCCGGGCTTTCGGCCACCCTGCACCTGCTCGGCGCCGGCCGCCGCGTCACCCTGCTCGAACAGGACAAGATCCCCGGCGGGCGCGCGGGCCAGCACGATTTCGGCGGCAACGCGATCGACACCGGCGCGAGCGTGCTGACCATGCCGGAACTGCTCGACGAGGCCTTCGCCGCGGTCGGCGAATCGCTGTCGGGCAACCTCAAGCTGACGAAGCTCGACCCCGCCTACCACGCGCGCTTCGCCGACGGCAGTTCGCTCGCGCTGCACACCGACGGCGCGGCGATGGAGGCCGAGATCCGCGCCTTCGCGGGCCCGACCGAGGCGGCGGGGTATCGCAGGCTGCGCCGCTGGCTGACCGAGCTGTACGCCGCCCAGCGCGACCACTTCATCGGCGCGAACTTCGACTCCCCGCTGGATCTGCTCCGCCCGGAGCTGGTCAAACTCGTGCGGCTCGGCGGATTCGGCAGGCTCGGCCCGCGCATCGGCGAATTCCTGCGGGACGAACGGGTCCGGCGGCTGTTCTCGTTCCAAGCGCTCTACGCCGGGCTCGATCCGAACCGCGCGCTCGGCGCGTACGGCGTCATCGCCTATATGGACACGGTCGGCGGCGTGTACTACCCGGCGGGCGGGATGGGCGCTCTCGCCCGCGCGATGGCCGACACCGCCGGACGCGCCGGGGCGGACCTGCGGTTCGGCACCGAGGCCGCATGGCTGGAACGGGTCTCCGAGCGGGTGCGCGCGGTCCGGACGCGATCCGGTGAGCGGATCCCGTGCGACGCCGTCGTGCTCGCCACCGAACTCACCACGGCGTACCGGCTGCTGGGCGCGCGGCCCCGGCGTCCGCTGCCCCTGCGGTTCTCGCCGTCGGCCGTGGTGCTGCACGGGCACGCCGCCCGCACCTGGCCGGAACTGGGGCACCACACGATCTTCTTCGGGCACGAGTGGAACCGGACCTTCGCCGAGATCATCCGCGAGGGCAGGCTGATGAGCGACCCGTCGCTGCTGGTCACCCGCCCGACCGCGACCGATCCCGGGCTGGCCGGGGACGGCGGGCAGATCGTGTCGGTGCTCGCCCCGGCGCCCAACCTGCGGCGCGGGCGGATCGACTGGCCGCGGGTCCGGCACGCCTACCGCGACGAGCTGCTGCGCACGCTGGAAGCCCGCGGGCTCACCGGGTTCGCCACGGACTTCGCGCTCGACGAGATGCTCACGCCGTACGACTGGGCCGAACGCGGGCTGGCCGCGGGAACGCCGTTCTCGCTGGCGCACACCTTCACCCAGACCGGCCCGTTCCGCCCGGCCAACCTGGTGCGGGCGGCGGGCAACGTCGTGCTGGCGGGCTGCGGGACGACCCCGGGCGTCGGCATCCCGCCGGTGGTGATCTCCGGACGGCTCGCCGCCGAACGGATCACCGGACGGGCCGCCGTCCGGTGAGTGCCCGCGAGCTGGACGCGGCCGGGGTGCACGGCCCCGCGCTGCGGGCGGCCTACGCGGAGTGCAAGCGGATCAACGCCCACCACGGACGCACGTTCTTCCTCGCCACGCGGCTGCTGCCCGCCCGCGCCCGGCCCGCGGCCCACGCGCTGTACGGCTTCGCGCGCATGGCCGACGAACTGGTCGACAACCCCGAGCCGGGCACGGATCCCGCGGTCGCGCTCGACAAGGTCGCCGATCTGGTCGGGATCGTCTTCGACGGCCGCATGCCCGACGACCCGGTACTGGCGGCGCTCGGCGACACCGTCGCGCGCTACGCGCTGCGTCGCGAGCTGTTCGACGCCTTCCTCCACTCGATGCGGATGGACCTGACCGTCACCGAGTACGCCACCTACGCCGACCTCGCCGAGTACATCCACGGTTCGGCTGAGGTGATCGGGCTGCAGATGCTGCCGGTGTTGGGCACGGTCGTGCCGGGCACCGAAGCGGAGCCCGCCGCGGCGGCGCTGGGCGAGGCGTTCCAGCTGACGAACTTCCTGCGCGACGTCGGCGAAGACCTCGACCGGGGGCGGCTCTATCTGCCCACTGAGGAACTCGCCGCGTTCGGCGTCGACCGGGAGTTGCTGGTCCGCTGTGGACAACGCCGCGAATCCGACCCGAGGATCCGCCGCGCGCTCGCGTTCGCGGTGTCGAGGACGCGGGCGGTCTACCGGCGCGCCGAGTCCGGGATTCCCTTGCTGCGTCCCGAATCCCGGCCGTGCGTGCGCGTCGCGATCACGTTGTACGAGGGCATTCTGGACGAGATCGAGCGGCTCGGTTACGACGTGCTGAACCGGCGTGCCGTGGTCCCGAAACGGCGTCGGCTCGCCGTCGCGCTGCCCGAGCTGATCAGGATGTGGGCACGCGGATCGTGACCTAGGCTAAGGATCATGACCACTGCATCGAACAGGCCCATCCGGATCGGCGTGCAGATCCAGCCGCAGCACGCCGAGTACGCCGACATCCGCCGGGCTGCCTCCGAGGCGGAGAACCTCGGTGCCGACATCGTGTTCAACTGGGATCACTTCTACCCGCTCTACGGCGACCCCGACGGCAAGCACTTCGAGTGCTGGACCATGCTCGGCGCCTGGGCGGAATCGACCTCGCGGGTCGAAATCGGCGCGCTGGTGACGTGCAACAGCTACCGCAATCCCGAACTGCTCGCCGACATGGCCCGCACGGTCGACCACATTTCGGACGGCAGGCTCATCCTGGGCATCGGCTCCGGCTGGTTCGAAAAGGACTACGACCAGTACGGCTACGAGTTCGGCACCGCGGGCGGCAGGCTCGACGACCTCGCCGAAGCGCTGCCGCGCATCGAGGGCAGGCTCGGCAAGCTGAACCCCGCGCCGACCCGCAAGATCCCGACGCTGATCGGCGGTGGCGGCGAGAAGAAGACGCTGCGGCTGGTCGCGAAGCACGCGGACATCTGGCACGGCTTCGGCGACCCGGAGATCGTCGAGCGCAAGGTCGGGATCCTCGACCAGCACTGCGCCGCGATCGACAGGGACCCGGCGGAGATCGAGCGCTCGGTCGGCGTCAAGGGCACCCCGGACGAACTGGGCCCCCGGCTGCGCGACCTCGGCGTCTCCCTGTTCACCGTCGACGCCAACGGTCCCGACTACGACCTCGACACTCTCAAGTCCTGGATCGCCTGGCGGGACAAGCAAAACGGCTGATCTGCTCCCCGAAGGTCTCTGAAGGCCACCTTGAGGGCGTTAGAGTCCCTCATGGTGGCCTTCAGAGACTTGCTCAGCGGATGGTGAGGTGGGTGGTGAAGGTGGCCCAGGCGGCGGCGGGGACGGTCAGGGTGCCGCCGTCGCGGTCCTTGGTGTCGCGGACGCCGACGGCCTCGGGCAGGTGCGCGACCTCGACACACTCGTTGGTGGGGCTGCTGCTGTAGCTGCTCTTGAACCACGCGACTTCGACACATTCGTTGCTGGTGCCGCTGCTGTAGCTGCTCTTGAACCAGACGACTCCGTCCGGATGGGGGACCGGCATGGTGTTCCTCCGCTTCGTCAGGTTTCCGACCTGGTGTGCGGCAGCGCGGAGATGAACTCGACGGATTCCCGTGCGCTCATCGCGACTTTCCGCAGGCCGCCGAACGCCAGGTTATACGGCTCCACCTCCTCGGCCTGTTCGAGATACACGCCCCGGCCGAGCAGTTCGGCGTAGCCCACATCGGTGTCGAGCGGTGTCCCGCTGAAGCTCAGGATGCTGAACGGCAGGTTCATCGCCGGATAGGCACCGGCCGACGCCGGAATCACCCGCAGGTCGACGTTCGGCAACGCGGCCAGCTCCAGCAGCCGCCCGCGCTGACGGGCCATCACCTCGGCCCCGCCGACCTCGATGCGCAGCACGGCCTCGGTGATGATCGCCTGCACCCGCAACGGGTTCTCGTCGATGAGCCTGCTCTGCCGCTGAATCCGCGCGTCGATACCGCGCTGCGCCTCATCTTTCGGCGATGACGGCACGAACGCGCGACCGAGCGCGGTCACGTAGTCGCGGGTCTGGAACAGGCCCGGCACGACGTCGACCTTGAACGTCCGCAGCTTCGTAGCCTCGGCCTCCAGCTGAACGTAATCGAGCACGTCGGCGTCAAGCGCACCCTGCTCGACGCTCTCCCACCAGCCCGGCGTCTGCGCCGCCTGCGCGCTGTTGAACAAGGCCTCGCGTTCCGGATCGCCAACGCCGTAGACCAGTGCCAGCGTCATCACGTCGGCGGGACGGATCGGCGGTATCGCCGACTCCAGCCGCGACTGCTTCGCCGTGGACCAGCCCGCCTTCGTCGCGGCGCCCTGCTGGTTGAGGTCCGTGCGTGAGCGCCATTCGCGCAGCACCCGGGCGATCCGCCGGAGCCGGACGCTGGGCGCCGCCTGTTCGGCCGGGCCGTCTGCCATGACTGTTCTCCTGCCTCGTCGGAAGCTCGACGGCGGTGAGCCTAGCGGATCTCCGAACACTCCCACGGTCACTCTTTCGGGTGGCTATGTAAATTTACATCGCCAACCGACTTGCAATGCCGCGCAAGCTACCCGATGGTGATGGACATCACGACGAAGTCCAGCCCGGCGGCCCCCGCGCCGGGCACATGCGGGCGGCGCGTGTCGAGACGGGCAGCGACTCCCGGCTCCCCGCGCCGCCCGCCCCCTCAGGAGGAGTTCATGACTTCACGCACCGAAACCCCGCCGCCGGACGCGGTGATCTACGTCGACACCGAAGCCATCCATCCCGTGGTGGGAGGCGTATGGCACCACACCCGGCTGACTCGGGTCCCCGAGCCGGGCGAGGCGATCACGATGCTGTGCGGCGTGTCCGCGACGGCGGAGTTCGTGCAGTCGTCCGCGCGGGACGCCCACGGCCCCCCGCACACCTGCTGGGGCTGCGATCTCATCTACCGCCGCGAGCACGGCATCGACATCTGGCCCGGCCATCCCGGTCTCGGTGGACGGCCGGTGCCGCACCCGCGCGACGCCGGGCCACTGCGCCGCCGGCGCGGACAGTGAAAGGGAACGGTGTGGGACAACGACGTTCGACCCCGGTGGCGCTGACACTGGGGCTCGGCCTGCGCGCGGCGCGGGAGGAACGGCGGATCGGCGTCCGGGCGCTGGCCGCGGAGCTGGGGATCGAGCCCGCCACGGTGTCCACCATGGAGCTGGCGACCCGGACTCCGAGCGTGGAGTACGTGACCCGGGTCCTGGGCTTCCTCGCGGTCAAGGGCCCGGAGTACCGGCGGCTGGTGACACTGGCCCAGCACACGCAGCTGCCGAACTGGATCGACCCCGGCCCGGTCGAATATCCGGCGCTGCTGCTGGAGTACGAACGGACCGCGAGCACGCTGCTGGCGTGGGCGCCGAGGGTGGTCCCGGATCTGGTGCAGACCCCCGACTACGCCCGCACCGTGCTGGACTCGGGGATCCTGACCGGTGACGAGATCGACCAGGGCCTCATGATGCGGCTGGTCCGGCACGACGCCGCTTTCGCCGGAGACACCCCGGCCACCGTCATCGTGCTGCTCGGTGAGCGGGTGCTGAGGCACCGTGTCGGCGGCGCGGGTGTGTTGCGGGAACAACTCCGCTACCTGCTGGCTCTGATCGACGCCGACAGCGTCGCGGTGCGGATCGTGCCCGCCGAACCGGGCGGGCGGCCGGGGCCGCTCAGCCCGTTCTCCCTGTTCCGCTTCCCCGCCAGGGACCCCGTGGTCGGTCTCTGCCAGGACCACCTCTACGCCTACCTCACCGAACAAGCCCAGGTAGACCGCTACACCGCCGTCGCCCGCCAACTGCTGAACCGCGCCTTGGAGGAGCAGACCTCCCGCGCCCGCATCGCCGAGGCGATCACCGCACTGGGCCGGGCAAGCAGCACCGGAGCCCTCCGTCCAATCACGTGAGATCCCCCTCCAATCACGTGAGATCCCCCTCCAATCACGCGAGATCCCCCTCCAATCACGCGAGATCCTCCTTTAATCACGCGAGAGGGCCGCCCGCACACGGGAGATCGCCGGGCGGGAGAGGCGATCAGTCGGGCATCTCACGTGATCGGGCATCGTTGTAGCCCCGCGGGTGAACTAGATTCCCCCTGTGCACACGGAGAAGACCCCCGACGACGAGAACGAGCCCGGCCCGCGCCGGACGCTGCCCGCGGCCGACCTCGCGACCACCGTGGTGTTCGCCGGGTTCATCGCGGTGCTCGGCGTCTTCCCCGGGCTGTACCTCGGCGGCGGGAGCGTGCCCGTGGTCCTGCAGAACGCCGGGCCGCTGCTGGCGGGCTGCGTGCTCGGCGCGCGTCGCGGCGCCGCCGCCGTCGTGCTGTTCCTCGCGCTCACCGCGATCGGCCTTCCGCTGCTTTCCGGCGGACGCGGCGGCATCGCGCCGTTCCTCGGCCCGAGCTGCGGATTCCTTCTCGGCTGGATCCTCTCGGCGCTGGTCGCGGGCGCGATCGTGACGCGGGCGAAGCGCGCCGGCCTGCCGGTCCTGCTGCTCGCCGCCGTGCTGGGGCTGGCCGCCGACTACCTCGTCGGCGTCCCCTATCTCGCCTTCTACCTGGGCGATCTGCGTGCCGCCGCCGTGCAGTCTCTGGTCTTCCTGCCCGGCGACGCGATCAAGGTAGTCGCCGTCGCGCTGATCACCTCGGTGCTGCACCGGGCGCTGCCGGGCAGGCTCGCCGGATCGTCGCGACGGGCGGGCTGATGCTCGCCACTCCCCCGATCGCCGGCCCGGGATCGGTGCCGCCCGCACTGCTGGCGCGAACGCACGGCGCGGCGGAACAGCTGGTCGAGCACGGGATCGGCGAGGGCTCGCGAGTGGCGATCGACGCCCCGGACACCCTCGCCTGGTTCCTGGGCGCGGATCTCGTCGGCGCCGCCGCGCTGATCGTCGAACCCGGCTGGTCGGCGCGGGAACGGGCCGCGGTGCTCGCCGACGCGGCACCGGATCTCGTCGTGACCGGCGAGCCCGGTACCGCGCGCGAAGGCGTGACCCCGGCCGGTGACGGCCGCACCTGGTTCGCGCTGCCGACGACGTCCGGCAGCAGCGGAGCCCCGAAAGTCCTGGCCAGGACCAGGGATTCGTGGCTGGACAGCTTCGCCGCGCTCGGCCCGCTCGACGGGCCGGTGCTGATCCCCGGCCCGCTGAGCTCGTCGCTGTTCCTGTTCGGCGCGCTGCACGCGTTCTGGTGCGGCCAGGACGTCGAACTGCTGCCGCGCTGGGACCCGGCGGCCGCCGCGCGGGCCGCGACCCGGACAGCGTCGGTGCACCTGGTGCCCGCGATGCTGACGGGACTGCTCGCCGTGCTCGACCGGCAGCCGGAGACGAGGGCCGCGTGCACACTGAAGACGATCGTCTGCGGCGGGGCGCACGTCGACGCCGCGGACCGCGCGCGGCTCGCCGCGCTGGTGCCGGAAACCGAGCCACTGTTCTACTACGGCTCCGCGGAACACTCGCTGATCGCCGTCGAACGCGGTGGCGGCGGCCTGCGGGTGGTTCCCGGCGTGGACGTCGAGATCCGCGACGGCATCCTGTGGGTCGATTCGCCGCTGGCACACAGCGCACGGCTGGACGGCGGCGTACCCCGGTATGTCCACAAGGGATTCTCCACTGTGGACGATCGAGCAGAGTTCGACGAGACCGGCGCGCTGGTGATACACGGGCGCGCGGGATCGATGGTGTCCAGCGGCGGAAAACTGGTCGCGTGCGAGGAAGTCGAGGCCGTGCTGCGTGCCGTTCCCGGCGTCGCCGACGTCCTCGTGGCCGGTACTCCACATCGGACACTCGGCTCGCTCGTGACGGCCGTCGTCGAGACCACGGACACCTCCAGCGACGTCGTGCGTGCGTTACGGACGGCCGCGCGCACGGAACTCGAACCGGGGAAACGGCCCCGGCGCTGGCTCGCGGTCAAGGAACTCCCCCGCACGGCCGCCGGGAAACCGGCACGCGCCGCCGTCGCCGCGATGCTGCGGAACGGCGGCCTCGCCGCGGAGCCACTATGAACGACGAACGGGTTCCGGTGGTCGTCGCCGCGCGGCGGACACCGATCGGCGACGCGGGTGGCTCGCTGCGCCGGTACACAGTGGACGAACTCGCCGCCCCCGTGCTGCGGTCGGCATTGGCGGACACCGGGCTGACCACTGTGGACGATGTCATCCTCGGGAACGTGTTCGGCCCCGGCGGCAATACGGCGCGGGTGAGCACGCTGCGCGCCGGGCTGGGCGAGGCGGTTCCCGGTGCCACGATCGACCGGCAGTGCGCCAGCGGGCTGGCCGCGATCGTCACGGCCGCCGCGCTGATCCGCGCGGGCGAAGGCGAAACGTACCTCGCGGGCGGCGTCGAAAGCGCGTCCACCGCGCCGTATCGCTTCTGGCGGCCGGAATCCGCGACCGCGCCGCCGCGAGCCTACACCCGCGCGCCGTTCGCGCCCGCGGAGATCGGCGACCCGGAGATGGGCCCGGCCGCGGACCTCGTCGCCGCGGAGGCCGGGATTTCCCGGGAACGCCAAGACATTTTCGCCGCGCGCAGCCATGAGCGGGCGACCGTGGCACAGCGGGACGGGCACTTCGACGCCGAACTCGTCCCGCTCGGTGCCGCCGAAAAGGACGAGCGTCCCCGCGCCGGGTTCACGCCCGGACGGCTGGCCCGTTTCCGGCCCGCCTTCACCGACGGCGGCACGGCTACCGCCGCGAACTCGTGCGGGATCAGCGACGGCGCGGCCGCCGTGGTGATCACCAGCGAGGCGGTCCGCACGCGGCTCGGGCTGCCCGGCCTGCGGCTGGTCGCCTCCGCGACCTCCGCCGTCGACCCGAACCGGCTCGGGCTGGGCGCGGTGCCCGCGATGAAACGGGTTCTCGACCGCGCCCCCGACGTCGTCGAGTTCAACGAGGCTTTCGCGGGTCAGGCGCTGGCCTGCCTCGACGCGGCGGGGATCGACGAGCACACGGTCAGCCCGGACGGCGGCGCGATCGCGCTGGGGCATCCGTGGGGCGCGTCCGGTGCCGTGCTCGTGGTGCGGCTGTTCGGCACGCTGGTCCGGCGGCGCGCCGGGAACGCGGGACTGGCCGCGTTGTCGGCGGGCGGCGGTGTCGGCGTGGCGACGATGTGGGAGACGGTGGCGTGATCGAATTCGAAGGTGTCGGCCACCGCTACGGCGACCGCACCGTCCTCGCCGACGTGGATCTGCGGCTGCCGGAACGGCGGATCGCTTTCGTCGGCGCGAACGGTTCGGGCAAGTCGACGCTGGCGAGGATGATCAACGGCCTCGTCCACCCGAGTACCGGCCGGGTCCGGGTCGACGGCCGGGATCCGGTGCGCGACGGCCGGGCCGTCCGGCGGCGCGTCGGCTTCGTGTTCACCAATCCGGACAGCCAGATCGTCATGCCGACCGCGGGCGAGGACGTCGCCTTCTCGCTGCGCCGAAGTGGACTGTCCAAATCGGAGCGTGCGGCACGGGCGGCCGAGCTGCTCGCCGAATTCGGCCTCGACGGCTACGCCGATCACCCGGCCCACGACCTTTCCGGCGGGCAGAAGCAGTTGCTCGCGTTGTGCGCGATGCTCGTCACCGAGCCGGACGTCCTCGTCTGCGACGAACCGACGACGCTGCTGGACCTGCGCAACAAACGCCAGTTCGCGCACCGGCTCGAGGGCCTCACGCAGCAGGTCGTGCTGGTGACGCACGATCTCGATCTGCTCGGCGGCTTCGACCGCGTCGTCGTCCTCGATCAGGGACGGGTGGTGGCCGACGACCGGCCGGAGCCGGCCCTGCGCCGGTATCGGGAGCTGATCGGGTGACCGGCGGCTACCAGCCGGGGACGAGCCCGCTGCACCGCGCGCCCGCCGGGGCGAAACTCCTCGGACTGCTCGTGCTCGCGACGGCGGTGTTCCTGCTGCGTTCCCCGTGGTGGCTCGGCGGGATCTGCGTGGCCGTGGTGGCGGGTTACGGGCTCGCGCGCGTCCCGGTCCGCCGTTGCCTGCGGATGTTCCGGACGCTGCTGCTGTTCGCGCTCGTCGTGTTCGCGGTGCAGTGGTGGCTCGTGAGCCTCGACGCAGCGTGGCTGGTGAGCCTGCGGCTGGTGGCCGCGCTCGCCGCGGCGAACCTGTTCACCGCCGTCACCCGCGTTGACGACCTGGTGTCGGCGATCGAACGCGTGGCGACGCCCTTGCGCCGGTTCGGGCTGCGGCCGGAGCGGATCGGCCTGCTCGTGGGACTGACCGTGCAGGCCGTGGCAACGCTTTCCACGATCGCCGGGCAGGTCCGTGAGGCCGCGAAGGCACGGGGCGCGGAACGCTCGGCGATCGCCGTCGCCGTGCCGTTCCTGGTCCGCACCATCCGGCACGCCGACGAACTCGGCGAGGCCCTCGCCGCCCGCGGCGAAGGCGACGGCGGGACCTGAAAGCGTCCGTCTTGTCGGTGGGGAGAGCTATCGTCCGGTCTGTCCACCGCGTTCCCCGTGTAGAAGGTTTGAGGTCCTGATGGCCGTGTCGTCCCCTGACTCGATGCTGGAGCTGCTCTCGGCGGACGGCCCGGATCCGGAGCACGCCGACGCGCTGATGCTCTACGGCAGGCTGGTCGGAAACTGGACCATCAGCAACCGGTACCGGTTCCCCGACGGGCAGTGGCGGACCGCGGCGGGCGAGTGGCGTTTCGGCTGGGCACTGGGCGGCCGGGTGGTGCAGGACGTCCTCTTCTGCCCGGAGTTCCACGGCCGGTATCCCGGCACCACCGTCCGCATGTACGACGTCAACACCGGGCTGTGGCAGATCACCTGGTTCTCGCCGAAACTGCCTTCGTACTTCTCCCAGACCGGCCGCCCGGACGGCGACGGCGGCATGATCCAGGAGGGCACCGACCCCGACGGCAGGCGCTCGCGCTGGACCTTCACCGACGTCACGCCGGCCTCCTTCCACTGGCAAGGATTCAGCGCCGGTCCGGACGGCGAGTTCGCCCTGTTCCAGGAAATGCACGCGACCCGCGCCTGACGCGAGTTACGCCTCCCATCACGCGAGATCTCCGTCCCATCACGCGAGTTCCGTTTCCAGACAGGCGAGTTCTCCCTCCAGTCACGCGAGATCGCCGGAGCGCACGCCGAGGTTCGCATGACCAGACACGCGACTCACGTGATCAGACGCGTAACTCGCGTGATCAGGTGGAGAAGTCACGTGATCTGGCGGCGGTGGGCGGCGACGCGTTCCCGGGTCGAGCAGCGCGTCGAGCAGTAGCGGCGGGGGCTGCCGCCGCCCAGGTGCGCGAAGGGCTTTCCGCAAGGCGGGGACGCGCAGATGCCGCCGGGCAGGGCCTGACGGTCGGCCAGCAGCGCCGCGAGCGCGAGCGCCGACGAGGTCACGAACCAGGTGTCCCACGGGCCGTCGTCGGCGGCGTCGACGTGCAGGTGCCAGCCGAAGGCCGCGTCGTGGGCGGTCAGCCGCGGCGGCCCGGCGTAGGCGGCGAAGAGGCGGTTGAGCACGGCGGCGGCCTCCGCGACGTCGGCCGCGGCGAACACCTCGCGCACCGCGACCGCGGCTTCCCGCAACGCCGATACGTCCTTTGTGGACAGTGAGCCCACGTCGGTTTCCCCGTGCTCGCGCAGCACGTCGGCGACCACGGCGGGCGAGGGTTCGCCGGGCAGCAGGACGTCCAGCAGCGCCACCGCGCGGCGGACGGCGTCCCGCGCCGAGCGGCCGGCGACGAAAGTCCGATGCGAAGCGGTCATGCCTCACTGTAACGTCTTGTCCATGAGAAGCCGTTACCGGCTCGCCGCCTACCTCACCGGCGCGACGGCCGCCCGCACCGGCGACGAGCTGTCCGGCCCGGCACTGCTGCTCCTCGGCCTCAGCGGTTCGGCGGGCGCGGGCCCGGCGCTGCTCGCCGGGCTGACGATCTCGGTGGCCGCGGGCGGTCCGCTCTTCGGCGCGCTGCTCGACCGCAGCCCGGCACCCGGGCGGCTGCTCACCGGAGCGCTGGCCGCGTACGCGTGCGGCCTCGGCCTGGTGACCGCGTTGTTCGGGCACGCGCCCCTCCCCCTGGTGGTCGCGATCGCGGTCGCCGCGGGCCTGGTCAACCCCGCGATCGCCGGGGGCTGGACGGCTCAGCTGCCCGCCGTCGCGGGCGACGCGCTCCCCAGGGCGAGCAGGCTCGACGCGATCACCTACAACGCGGCGAGCCTCGCCGGGCCGGGGCTGGCCGGGCTGATCGCGACCCTCGCGGGCGCGCCCGCCGCGCTCCTGGTGGCGATCGCACTGGTCGCCGCGGCGCTGCCCCTGGCATGGCGACTGCCGAAGCGGACGTCTCCCCGGCCGGGCCTGCCCCTGCGCGCGCAGTTCGCCGCGGGGTTCGGGGTTCTGGTCCGCAACCGGGCGCTGCTGCGCGCCACGGCGACGTCGACACTGTCCTTCGTCGGCCTCGGCATGGCCCTGGTCTGCTACCCGCTGCTGGGGATTCTCCGGCTCGGCGGCGCGGGGAACGGCACGCTGCTGATGACCGGGCTGGCCGCGATGTCGCTCCTCGCCAACGTCGTCCTGGCACGACGTCCCCTGCCCATGAGCCCGGACCGCACGGTGCTCGTCAGCACACTCGTCCTCGCCACGAGTTTCGCGGCGTCGGCCTTCGCGCCCGGGGTGATCCCGCTGGTGCTCGCGGCCGCGCTGGCCGGGCTCGGCCAAGGCCCGCAGCTGACCTCCCTGTTCGCAATCCGGCACCGCGAAGCCCCGGAGCACGTGCGGGCGCAGGTGTTCACCACCGCGGGCAGCGTCAAGATCACCGGGCTCGCGCTGGGCACGGCGGTGGCGGGCCCGCTCGCGGCGTGGTCGGTCCCCGGCTGCCTGCTCGCCGCCGCGGCCACGCAGGTGCTGGCCGCGCTGGTCTACCGGATCTGTCCGGAGCCGCTCAGAACGCCATCGCCTGCG
Source organism: Amycolatopsis sp. NPDC059021 (assembly GCF_042739895.1). Classification (NCBI taxonomy): domain Bacteria; kingdom Bacillati; phylum Actinomycetota; class Actinomycetes; order Pseudonocardiales; family Pseudonocardiaceae; genus Amycolatopsis; species Amycolatopsis sp. NPDC059021. Next base: position 20,369 of record NZ_JBHYIQ010000100.1, on the reverse strand, counting down.
CGCGCCGCTTGACCTCGGTGCCGTGGCTGGTGCGCAGGGCATTGACCGGGGTGCTGCCCGGCAGCGTGTCGTCGGCGGTGAACAGCCAGCGGAGCATCTCCGTCCGGCTGAACCCGGCGTCGGCGAGCACGGTGATGGTGCCCGCGAGGCCCTTCACTACCCCGTCCTTGACGAAGAAATCCCCGGGCACGCAGAGTTCACCGCCCCGGCGTACCGCGATCAGGTGACCGTCGCGCAACAGCTGCCGCACCTTGTTGGCCGAGATCCCCAGCACGTCCGCGACCTCCGACAACGGGAGCACGGAGACAGCGGTGTCGAGGATGTCATCGGCGACAGGAATCCCACTCACACGTGACACTGTGCCACATTCCGTCCCTTTTCCCGCTAGTGCGCACGGGTGACCGGTGAGGGCGTGCCCACTACGCGTGCGTGAGTCCGTACGATTCAGTGCTGTGACACGCACCCACCCCAGTCTGGCCGGAACGCTGCTCGAACAGCGGTACCGGGTGGACAGGCTGCTAGCGCGCGGCGGGATGTCGTCGGTCTACCGGGGCACCGACACCCGGCTGGACCGGCAGGTCGCGATCAAGGTCATGGACCCGCGCTTCGCCGACGACCGGTCCTTCGTCGACCGGTTCGTCCGCGAGGCCCGTTCGGCGGCCCAGCTGCATCACCCGCACGTCGTAGCCGTGCACGACCAGGGCTTCGACAGCCCCGTCGGCGGCGAGCCGGGGTACGCCTTCCTCGTCATGGAACTGGTCGACGGCGGGACCCTGCGCGATCTGATGGACGCGAACGGGCCGCTGGACGTCGCCCTCGCGCTCACCATCGCCGAACAGGCCCTCACCGCGCTCGCGGCCGCGCACACCGCCGGGCTGGTGCACCGCGACGTCAAACCCGAGAACGTGCTCATCGGCCGCGGTGCCACGGTCGGCTCCGGCGGCGTCGTCAAGGTCGCCGACTTCGGGCTCGTCCGCGCCGTCGCCAGCGCCGGGACGACCAGCTCCAGCGTCATCCTCGGCACCGTCGGCTACCTCTCCCCCGAGCAGGTCACCACCGGCGCGACCACCTCGCGCGGCGACGTCTACTCGGCCGGGATCCTGCTGTTCGAGATGCTCACCGGCCGCGCCCCCTACACCGGGGACACCGCGATCTCGGTGGCCTACCGCCACGTCAACGACGACGTCCCGAGGCCGAGCGAGCTGCGGCCGGGGCTCCCGCCCGCCCTCGACGAGCTGATCCTGCGCGCGACCCGGCGTGATCCGGAGCAGCGCCCGGCCGACGCGGGCGTGCTGCTGTCCGAGCTGCTCGCCGTCCGCGCCGAACTGGGCCTGCCCGCGGTGCCGATCCCGGTGCCCCCGCCGCCGGACGCCGGGGAGACCGACAGCGAGCGCACCATGCGGATCGCCCCGGTCACCGACCAGACGATGCCGGTCACCGGCCCGCAGGGCACCCGCGCGCTGACCCGCGCCGCCGCGCCCATGGCACCGCCGCCCCCGCCACCGCACACCGAGCCCCCGATGCCCGCCGACGAGGCCAGGCCACCGGCGAACCGCAAGCGGGCGATCGCGCTGATCGCCGCCGCGGTGCTGGTGCTGGGCGGGCTGATCGGCGCGTTCGCCTTCATCCTCACCGACTCCGCGCCCAACACCGCGACCGTGCCGGCGCTCGCCGGGAAGAACCAGGCCGACGCCGGGGACGCGCTGCGCGCGGCGAAACTGGTCCCGCAGTTCAGCCAGGTCTTCGACAACACCGTGCCCGCCAACACCGTCATCAAGTCGGATCCGGCCGCGGGCGCCACGCTGCAGCCGAACTCCACGGTCACCGTCCTGCTGTCCAAGGGCCGCCCGATCGTGCCCGACGTCAAGCCCGGCACGCCCGCCGCCGACGCGGACCGCGCGATCCAGGCCGTGCAGCTCACCCCGACCCGCGGGACACCGGAGTACAGCAACGAGGTCGCGCAGGGCGCGGTGATCCGCACCGACCCGTCGCCCGGCAGCCCGCTCGACGTCGGCAGCCAGGTCGCGCTCGTGCTGTCCAAGGGTCCCGAGCCGCTGCCGCCGGTCCCCGACGTCACCGGCCGCCCGCAGGACCAGGCGTTCCAGACCCTCAAGCAGGCCGGTTTCGAGCCGTTCCTGGCCGGTGAGGAGTTCAAGGAGGACGTCGCGGCCGGGTCGGTCACCAAGACCAGCCCGGCAGGCGGGTCCACCGCGACCAGCCGCAAGGTCGGCGTGTTCGTGTCCAACGCCGTCCAGGTGCCCGACGTCCGGTTCAAGCAGTTCGACGAGGCCGAGAAGATCCTCGCCGGGGCCGGGCTCAAGGCCGACCGGGACGGCGGCAGGGGCCACGGCGGGTTCTCGTTCGTGATCGACCAGGACCCGAAGCCCGGCGAGCGGGTCAAGAAGGGCAGCAAGGTCCAGCTGCGGGTGTTCGGTTGATCGGCACACGCGGCCGGGTGACCGGGGCGATCGGGCCGGGGCTGATCGGCGAGGTCCTGCTCAGCGTGCGTGGCGGGACGGAGGCGTTCTACGCCTATCCGGTGAATCCGGAGGAGAACATCCCCTCCGGCACCCAGATCCTGGTGGTGGATTTCGAGCCGCCGCGTACGGTCTACGTCCAGCGGTGGCAACCGCTGAGCCCCTAGCGGCGTCGAAGGGCTACCCGGAACACACAACAGAAAAGAGCGGGGGTGGCGCGGCTATGGGCATCGGGGAAATCCTGCTGGTCTCCGGCGGCGGGCTGATCGGGGTCCTGATCGTCGTCTTCGGGATCCTGCGGCTGCTGTACAAGGTCGCCGAGCCGAACGAGGCGCTCATCATCTCCGGGCTCGGGGTGCGGGTCGAACGCCACGAGACCGCCGACAGCCTCGGCTTCAAGATCGTCACCGGCCGCGGGGTCAACGTGATCCCCGGCTTCCAGACCGCGCGGCGGCTTTCGCTGGACACCCGGGGCGTCAACCTCCAGGTGTCGTGCGTGACCAAGCAGGGCCTGCCGGTCACCGTGCGCGCGGTGGTCATCTACAAGGTCGGCGACGACTTCGCCTCGATCGCCAACGCCGCCCGGCGCTTCCTCGACCAGCAAAAAGGCATGAACGACACGATCCACGAGCTGTTCTCGGGGCATCTGCGCTCGATCGTCGGCGGCCTGACACTGGAGGACATGATCCACAACCGCGAGGCGCTGACCGGGGAGGTCCGGCAGTCCTCGGCCACTGAGATGATCAAGCTCGGGCTCATCGTGGACTCGTTGCAGATCCAGGAGATCGAGGACGAGACCGGCTACATCCTCAACCTCGGCAAGCCGCACGCCGCCGCCGTCGCGGCCAGCGCCAGGATCGCCGAGGCCCAGCGCGACCAGGAGGCGGCCGAGGCCGAGCAGATCGCGGCGGCGAAGAAGGCGGCCGCGGTGCGGGCCAGCCAGATCCAGCAGGCCGGGTACCAGGCCGAGGTGGACGAGGCCCGCGCGAAGGCAAGCCAGGCGGGCCCGCTGGCCGAGGCCAGTTCGCGCCAGGAGGTCGTCGTCCAGGAGACCCGCGCGGCCGAGCTGGAGGCGGCGCTGGCGGAGCAGCGGCTGCAGTCGCAGGTCCGCAAGCCCGCCGACGCGAAGGCGTACGACACGCGGACCACCGCCGACGCGGCCCGCGACGCGCAGATCGCCAGGGCACAGGCCGAGGCGAAGGAGACCGAGCTGCGAGCCGCGGCGGACGCCACCCGGGTGAAAACCGCGGCCGAAGCCGAGGCGCAGGCGACCCGTTCGCGGGCGGAGGCGACGGCGAGCGCGACCAAGGCGACCGGTGAGGCCGAGGCGTCCGCGGCGAAGGCCCGCGGGCTGGCCAACGCCGAGGCGGCCAAGGCACAGGGGCTCGCCGAGGCCGAGGCGGCCCGCGCGAAGGGCCTGGCCGAAGCCGATGCCATCAAGGCGCGGGCCGCGGCACTGGCGGAGAACCAGGAAGCCGTCGTCGCCCAGCAACTCGCCGAACGCTGGCCCGAGATCGTGCAGGCGGGAGCCCAGGCATTCGGTAACGTGGACCACATGGTGGTGCTGAACGGCGCGGACGGGATGTCCGACATGTTCGCCAAGGCGCTGTCGCTGGGCGGGACCGGCCTCGGCCTGGCCCGGCAGCTGATGGACGCCATGGGCGGCACATCGAAACCCGCTGAAGAGGCCGTGAAGCAGAACGGCGACCTTACGTCCCGCGAATAACGGCGATGAACTTCTTCACGGACGGTCCTCGCGAGCGGCCCCTGTTCCCCGTGCCGGAACAGGAGCTCTACGCCTATGAGGGCCGTCCGTGGACGGGTCCGCCCGGTGACCACATCGTGCCAGCGATGCTGCCGTGGGTCGTGCAGCTGGCACGGTCCGAGCGCACGGTGGTCGCGCTGCGGGGCGTCGAGGTCTGGCCGGAGGCGGCGACGCTGTGCCTGTCGGTCTACTCGCGCGACAGCCTGCTCGCCGACGCGCCCCGCGGCACCCTGATCGACCACCGCCGTGTGCCGGACTACAACGCGCTGCTCATCGGCGTGCTGTTCGCCGACGGCAGCCGGGCCAGCTCCGAGACGATCTCGGTGCCGTCGGCGACCGAACCGGAGGCGCCGGTGCTGCGGGCGCAGGGCCGCGGCGGCTCCGCGTTCCACTTCGACCACGAGGTCTTCGTCTGGCCGCTGCCGCCGCCGGGGCCGATGAAGCTGATCGTGCAGTGGCTCGACCGCGGCATCCGCGAGACCCAGACCCGGCTGGACGGCGGCGCGATCCGGGGCGCGGCCCCCGAAGCGGGCGAGCTGTGGCCGGGCCTGCACCGCCGCACGCCGAACGAGCTCCCGGCCCGCCGCGTCGGCGGTCAGGTGGCGATCACGCACCAGACCGTCACGGGCGAGGCGACCACCGAAGCCTCGCCGTCCCCGCTCCCGAGCCGGGGACCCGGCGCCACCTTCGCGCGGCGAAATCCCGCCAACGGGTTTAGCCCGGGGAAGAACGCGGTTACCCCGGAACGGCACCCCGAGTCCTGAACACGTTTGGGTGAACGTCACCATAGTTAGCGCGGGTGAAACATCGTGACCACTCACCCGTCATGTCTCGATGATGCAGTGTCGATGATGCAGTGTCGCTCATCCCCCTTCCCCGTACCGGCCGGACAAGGAGAGGATGCCGATGGCAGGCTCCCCGCTCAGCGCGCTCGACGTGGCTTTCCTGTGCCTGGAAAGCGAAACCGCCCCGATGCACATGGGCGCGGTGATCACCTTCAGCCCGCGTGGGCCGGTGGATCCCGGCAGAATGGCCACGCTTCTGGCTGAGCGCGCGAACGGGATTCCGAAGCTGCGTCAGCACGTGCGGACCGCCCTGTTCCCGCCCGGCGCCGCCGACTGGGCCGAGTACCCGGATTTCGTTGCCGCCGACCACATCCGCCACCACGAGCTGAGCACGCTGTACGAACCGGACCCGTTGTCCGCCTTCGCCGCGCGCTGGATCGCCGAGCCGCTCGACACCGGAAAACCGTTGTGGGACTTGACGATCATCACCGGGCTACCGGACGGGAAGTTCGCCCTGCTGCTGAAACTGCACCACGCGCTCACCGACGGCGCCGGCGCCTACGCCGTCGCCGCCGGGCTGCTCGACGACGTCCCGCACCCGCGGCGCAAACCCGAACCGGCTTCGCGCGCGGCGCGGCTGCCCGAACCACGGTCCGCATTGGACACCGTGAAGGACGTGCTCGGCACCACGCTCAGCCAGGCGGGCGAGACGGCGGGGATAGCGTCCTCGGTGATGCGCGCGGCGCGCCCGCCGCTTTCCCCGGTGTCCGCGCCGTCGTCGGCCGAACGGCGGCTGGGTTTCGTCCGGCTGCCACTGGCCGACTTGCGCCGCGTCCGGCGGGCCCACGGCGGCACCACCAACGACGTCGTGCTCGCGGTGCTCGCGGGCGCGCTGCGGGACTGGCTGGTCAACCGCGGCACGCGGGCGGACGGCCGCTCGCTGCGCGCGCTCATCCCGGTCAGCGTGCGCGGCCGGGCCGCCGGGCAGCTCGGCGGGAACAAGCTGTCCGGGTACCTGTGCGACCTGCCGGTGGGGGTGGACGATCCGGTGGAGCGGCTGCGCCTGATCCGCCGCGCGATGACCCGCAACAAGGCCGCGGGCCCGGCTCGCGGCGCGGGCGCGTTCCCGCTGCTGGCCGGCCGCGTGCCGAGCGTGCTGCACCGGCTCGGCACCCGCACCGCCGGGCTCGCCGCGCCGCTGCTGTTCGACCTCGTGGTGACCACGGTCCCGCTGCCGCCCGCCCGGCGGACCCTCGACGGCGCGCGGATGACCGAGGTCTACCCGTTCGTCCCGCTGGCGCCCCGGCACGCGGTCGGGATCGCGGTGGCCACCTACCGCGACACCGTCCACATCGGACTCCAGGTGAACGGCGAGGCCGTCCCCGACACCGGCTCCCTGCGCGACGCGGTCCTCAAGTCCGCCGCCCGCCTCGTCGACGCGAGCTAGCTCCGTCCACAAAGGACCCAGATGCCGTTAAGGCCACCTTACGGGCGTCTGACGCCCGCAAGGTGGCCTTAACGGCATTTCCCGCCAAACCTCAGCCGCGGAGCATTTCGGCGACGAGGAAGGCCAGTTCCAGCGACTGCTGGGTGTTGAGCCGCGGGTCGCACGCGGTCTCGTAGCGGCCGGACAGGTCGACGTCGGAGATCTCCTGCGCGCCGCCGAGGCACTCCGTGACGTCCTCGCCGGTCAGCTCGACGTGGATGCCGCCGGGGTAGGTGCCCAGCTTGTTGTGCACCTCGAAGAAGCCCTGCACCTCGTCGACGATGCGGTCGAAGTGGCGGGTCTTGTAGCCGGTGGACGACTCGTGCGTGTTGCCGTGCATCGGGTCGCACTGCCAGATGACCTTGTGGCCCGAGGCCTCGACCTTCTCCACGATCGCGGGCAGCACCTCGCGGACCTTGCCGTTGCCCATCCGGGAGATCAGCGTCAGCCTGCCGGGCTCGTTGCGCGGGTCGAGCCGCTCGACGTACTCCAGCGCCATGTCCGGCGTGGTGGTCGGGCCGATCTTGAGGCCGATGGGGTTCGCCAGCAGTTCGGCGAACGCGATGTGCGCGCCGTCGAGCTGGCGGGTGCGCTCCCCGATCCACAGGAAGTGGGACGAGAGGTTGTACAGCTTCGGGTTCGCCGCGTCGGCGTTGTCCAGCCGCAGCAGCGAACGCTCGTAGTCGAGCAGCAGCGCCTCGTGGCTGGCGAAGATCTCGGTCGACTGCAACGACGTGTCGGTGACGCCGCAGGCGTTCATGAACCGCAGGCCGCGGTCGATCTCGGCGGCCAGCGCCTCGTACCGCTCCCCCGCAGGCGAGGACGACACGAAGTCCTTGTTCCAGTCGTGCACCTGGTGCAGGTCGGCCATGCCGGCGCCGGTCAGCGCGCGGACCAGGTTCATCGCGGCGCCCGCGTTCGCGTAGGCGCGGATCATCCGGCCCGGGTCGGGCACCCGCAGCTCGGGCTTGGCGACCAGCGAGTTGATGATGTCGCCGCGGTAGACCGGCAGGCCCAGCGCGTCGGTGGCGGCCGACCGCGGCTTCGCGTACTGCCCGGCGATGCGGCCGACCTTGATCACCGGCAGGCTCGCGCCGTAGGTGAGCACGACGGCCATCTGCAGCAGCGTGCGGAGGTTGGCGCGGATGTGCGGCTCGGTGTTGGACTCGAACGTCTCCGCGCAGTCCCCGCCCTGCAGCAGGAACGCCTCGCCGCGCGCGACCATCGCGAGCCTGCTCTTCAGCCGGTCGATCTCGGCGGGCACGGTGATCGGCGGCACACTCTCCAGGACGCCGCGGACGCGCTTGGTGAGGTCGGGGTCGGGCCATTCCGGCTGCTGCGCGGCGGGCAGGCCGAGCGCGGTGTCCAGCCGGGCACGCAGCTCCGGCGGCAGCGGAGGGAGTTCGGGGAGCGTGTCGACGGGAACATCCACAGTCCAGTTCACGCGACCAGCATAAGGCGGCGCCTTCGCCACCGGGGAGGAGCCCGCCGCGGGGGGGGGGGGGGGGGGGTGGGGGGGGGGGCCCGCCGCGGGGGGGGGGCGGGGGGGGCGACGGGGTGGGGGAGGGCGGGGGGGCGGGCGGTAGCGAGCCTAGAGAGAT
>NZ_JBHYIQ010000100.1:10646-12245 GCF_042739895.1 Amycolatopsis sp. NPDC059021 | reverse complement strand
GTGTTCTGGTGCTTCTGGTATGCGCGACACGGACTGCGTCGCCCGTTGCGGCGGGGCCGCTGGAACCCGTGGCTGTGCGGCGCCCGGAAACCCCGCCCACCCCCCCCCGCCGGGTCAGGCCGGGCAGGAACCGTCGTGCTTCGGCAGCACGCCGTGGAGCAGATAACGCAGCACGACATCGTTGCCACAGGCGTTGCCCTTGGTGAACACACCGTGCCCGCCCTGGTCGACGGTCGTCATCACGGCTCGGCCGCCCAGCGCCGCGCGCGTCTCCCGTGCCCCGGACAGCGGCGTCGCGGGGTCACGCAGATTCTGCACGAGCAACAGGTTCCGCGGACCTCCCGAACCGATGCGTACCGGCGGTTCGGCGCGTTCCACCGGCCAGAACGCACACGGATTCACGTTCGCCGCGGTGGGACCGAACCTCGGGTGCGTCACGCGTTCCCGTTCGACCGCGCGCTGGTAGTAACCGACGCCTTCGGGCCAGTCGGTGTCGTTGCACACCACCTGCAGTTGCAGGGCCGCGTGGTTGTCCCCGTCGAGCGGGCCACCGGCCGACACGGCGGATTGCCCCGCCCATTCCCTGGCCAGCGTCGGAAAATGCGCGTCGTCGTAGAACGCGCTCCAGGTGTTCGCCCGGAATTCCGGACCGCGGGTGGTGGCCAGCTCGTCGAACTTCGCGATCACCGCGGAGGGTGTCCGCCCGAGGTGGTAGACGTCGTCCCGCGCTGACGCCCAGGCCGCGAAGTCGGGCAGCCGGTCGTCGAAGCCTTCGGCGAAACGCCGGTGCTGCCGCACGTCCACGCCCTGCGGCCCGGTCACGCTGTCCAGCACGATCCGGTCGGTCTTGGCGGCGAACATCGTGGCGTACGCGGCGCCGAGGTAGGTGCCATACGACGTGCCGTAGTAGGAGATCGTGGACTCGCCCAGCGCGGCCCGGATCCGGTCCATGTCGCGCGCGGTGTTCGCCGTGGTCATGTGCGGCAGCAGCTCCGCGGTCGGCGCCGACGCGCACTTGCGCGCGACCACCCGCGCCTTCGCGGCGGTTTCGGCGACGTCCCGCGGCCCGTTCGCGTACGGCCCGATGATCGAACCTCGCTGCTCCGGGGTCATGTCGCAGGTGACGGGGGTGCTGTAGCCGGTGCCGCGCGGGTCGAACCCGATCACGTCGTACGCCTCGGGCAGGCCCGACGACCCCATCCGCTCCATCAGCTGCGCGGGCATCGCCAGCCCCGGGCTGCCGGGCCCGCCGGGGTTCATCAGCAGCACGCCGCGGCGTCTCGCCGGATCGGGACTGGCGTGGCGGGAGATCGTGAGCTCGATGGTCCGCCCGCCGGGATCGGCGTAGTCGAGCGGGACCCGCAGTTTCGCGCATTCGAGCCCGGCGGTCGGCGACTGCGGGAGACCGTAGTCCGGACAGGGAGTTGTCCACTTGAGACTCGGCGCGCTCTCCGCGTTCGCGACGGGGACAGCCGCCACGAGCGGAAGGAAAGCCAGGAGTACCAACGTTTTTCGCATACCCCGAGCGTCGCGTACCCGGGCGCCCGGCGCGTCGGACCGGGGCATGACGCCGCCGGGGAGGCCCGGGGGGGGTAGCGC
>NZ_JBHYIQ010000100.1:9393-10636 GCF_042739895.1 Amycolatopsis sp. NPDC059021 | reverse complement strand
CCCGCAGCCCCGCCCGCCCGCGCCCCGCGCGCGCCGGGCGCGCCCGGGCGCGGCCCCCCCCCCCCCAGCGGCCCCGCCCGCCCCCCCCCCCGCGGGCGGGGTCAGCCCGCCTGAGCCTTGCCGTAGAGCGTCTGCGCGTCCGCGCCGAAGTACGGCCCGAACATGTAGTTCGGCAGGAACGTGTAGCCGAAGCTGTTCACCGAGGCCTGCACCCCGGTCCCGGTGGCCTCGTCGAAGTTCAGGAACCACGGTCCCCCGCTCGACCCGCCGGTCATGTTGCAGCCCATGCCGTGGTCCTGGGTCAGCAGGAAGTCGGTGATCGTCGGCCCGCTGCAGTAGATCAGCTTCGTGCCGTCGTAGGGCGCGGCGGCCGGATAACCGAAGGTGTACATCGTCTGGTTGCGTGCCTGGTTGAACGCGATGCCCTGGGCGCCGACGACGTCGGTGAGGCGCTTGCCGTCGAGTTGGTTGACCACCGCCATGCCGACGTCGTAGTTCATGTCCTCGCTCGCTTCCCACTGCGGGGTGGTGAGCGTCTTGCTCGCGGTCCACTGGCCGTACGGCGCGTTCCCGTTGTCGTAGCCGGGGACGAAGACCCAGTCCGTGTGCCAGGTGCCCTGGTACTTGACGCAGTGCCCGGCGGTGACCACGACGCTGCCGTTCGTGCTCGTGACCGCGTCACCGGAGCAGGAAGCCTTGCGGCCGTTGAAAGTGAAGAACACGCGACCGGCCGTCTTGGTCACCTTGCCGCCGCCCGTCCACGCGCCGCCGCCGTTCGGCACGCTTTGCGGGATGACGGTGCCCAGTCCCTTCGCGACGTCTTTGAGGACGCCGCGCGGAGCCTGGAGGAGTTTGTCCAGCGGAATGGCGGACCGCATCGCCTCGGCGGTCCAGTACCCGCTGACGGCCTTCGCCTTGGCCGGGGTGTCGGCGGCCCGGTGGACGGCGGGCCCCGGTGCCGCCTCGGCGGGCAGGCCGAGGACGGTCATGGCCAAGCCGGTGATCGCGGCGAGAACTGTTGCCCGGACGGAGGTTCTTTTCATGGACGCCTCACTTCCCGCGAAAGTGAACTGGGCAGCTGTGACACTTTCCACGGAAAGGCACAGCTACTCGAAAGTAGTTCTCCGCTCACGGAACGGCAGCCGCTGTTCGGCGGCAGCTGACGCGGCATCCGGGCTAACGCTGCTGAAGGGGACTTTCCGTGCACGAGACGCGCTGAAGGGGACTTTCCTCGCATCGCATG
>NZ_JBHYIQ010000100.1:0-9383 GCF_042739895.1 Amycolatopsis sp. NPDC059021 | reverse complement strand
CCCCGCCGGGCCAGGCGCGGGGTCCGGGTCACTGACCCCACCCGCCGCCCCCGCGGTCCCCCTACCCCCCCCCCCGCACCCCAACCACCCCCCTTCAGCTCACGTCACACGACGGCCAGTGGCAGGGCGGTCGGGTGCACCGGGGCGGGCAGGTCCGACGCGCCGGTCAGGTAGGCGTCGACGGCGTGGGCCACCGAGCGACCCTCCGCGATCGCCCACACCACCAGCGACGCGCCGCGGTGCGCGTCGCCGCAGACGAACACGCCCGGCGCCGACGTCTGCCAGTCGGCACCGCAGGACAGCGTCCCGCGCCGGGAAAGGTCGAGGCCGAGCCCGTCCAGCAACGGCATTTCCTCGACGCCCTCGAAGCCGATCGCCAGCAGCACCAGATCGGCGGGCAGCGTCTCGACCTCGTCGCCGACCGGGACGACCTCGCGCCGCCCGGTTCCGGGATCCTTGTGCACCCGCACGTGCTGCAGCTCGACGGCCTTGACGCGGCCTTCGTCGTCCCCGACGAACCGCTTGACCGCGACGGCGAACTTCCGCTCGCCCGCCTCCTCGTGCGCGGGGTAGGTGCGCAGGATGTACGGCCAGGTCGGCCACGGCGAGCGGTCGTCGTCCCTTGTGGACGGTGGGATCGGGTACTGGTCCAGCTGGGTCACCGAAAGCGCGCCCTGACGCGTCGCGGTGCCGTACGAGTCGGCGCCGGTGTCGCCACCGCCGATGATCACGACGTGCTTGCCCTCGGCGTCGATCGGCGACGGCCCGTCGCCCTCGACGTACCGGTTGGCGGGCACCAGGTGCTCCATCGCCAGGTGGATCCCGGACAGCTCACGGCCGGGCGTCGTCGTGTCGTCCCGGCCACGCAGGGCACCGACGGCGAGCACCACGGCGTCGTACTGCGCGCGCAGTTCCTCCACCGTCAGATCGACGCCGACCTCGCAGCCGGTGACGAACTTGGTGCCCTCCTTCTTCAGCTGCGCCAGCCGCCGGTCGAGGACCTTCTTCTCCATCTTGAACTCGGGGATGCCGTAGCGCAGCAGCCCGCCGAGCCGGTCGTCCCGCTCGAACACGGTGACCTCGTGGCCGGCGCGGGTCAGCTGCTGGGCGGCGGCGAGCCCCGCGGGCCCGGAACCGACCACGGCCACCCGCTGCCCACTGGCCACTTCGGACACCTGCGGCTGCACGTACCCGGCTTCCCAGGACTGGTCGGCGATCGTGGCCTCGACGCGCTTGATCGCCACCGGCCCGCCCGAAAGCGGCGAGATCGACAGCACGCAGCCCGCCTCGCACGGCGCCGGGCACAGCTTCCCGGTGAACTCGGGGAAGTTGTTGGTCGCGTGCAGCCGATCGCTCGCGGCGGACCAGTCACCGCGGCGGACCAGGTCGTTCCACTCCGGGATCAGGTTGCCCAGCGGACAGCCGGAACCGCCCGAATGACAGAACGGGATGCCGCAGTCCATACACCGCGAAGCCTGCGTCCGCACCTGTTCGTTGCGTTCCCCGGAATCGAGGTCCGCGTAGACCTCGCCCCACGACGCGAGCCTGTCCTCTTTGGACTTCTTTGCGGGCTCTTCCCTGCGATACTTCAGAAAACCATTAGGGTCAGCCACGAGCCGCCTCCATGATCGCCTCATCCACATTGCGACCCGAAGCCTTCGCCGCCTTCGCCGCATCCATCACCCGCTGGTAGTCCCGCGGCATCACCTTGGTGAACGCCGCCGACCGCCGCGGCCAGTCGCCCAGCAGCGACGCCGCCACCGCGGACCGGGTGAGATCGTAGTGTTTCTGCACGGTCTTCTTGAGCCAGGCGAGATCGTCCGCGCCCGGTTTGAGCAGATCCACCATGTCCTGGTTGACCTTGCCCCGGTCGATGTCGAGCACGTACGCGACCCCGCCGGACATCCCGGCCGCGAGGTTGCGTCCCGTCGGCCCGAGCACCACGGCCTGACCACCGGTCATGTACTCGAAGGCGTGATCGCCGACGCCCTCGGCGACGACCAGCGCGCCCGAATTGCGCACGCAGAAGCGTTCGCCGACCTGACCACGCAGGAACATCTCGCCGCTGGTGGCGCCGTAGGCCAGGGTGTTGCCCGCGATGGTCTGCCGCTCGGCCGCGAACGGGGCCGACGGATCGGGCCGGACGACGATCCGCCCACCGGAAAGTCCCTTTCCGACGTAGTCGTTCGCATCGCCGACCATGTCGAGGGTGATGCCACGCGGCAGGAACGCGCCGAGCGACTGCCCGGCCGAACCGGTGAGCAGGACGTGGATCGTGTCCTCGGGCAGGCCCTCGCCGCCGTAGCGGCGGGTGATCTCCGAGCCGAGCAGCGTGCCGACGGTCCGGTTCACGTTGCGCACCGGCAGCTCCAGCCGTACCGGGTGCGCGTCCTCCAGTGCCGCCTCGGCGAGCTGGATGAGCGTGCGGTCCAGCGCGTGTTCCAGGCCGTGGTCCTGTCCCCTGGTGCGCCGCTTCGCGCCGCCGTAAGGGGTTTCGGTCGGCATCTCGAAGATCGGCGCGAGGTCGAGGCCCGAGGCCTTCCAGTGCTCGACGGCGGCGTCGGTGTCCAGCATCTCGGCGTGCCCGATCGCCTCGTCGAGGGTGCGGAAGCCCAGTGCCGCAAGGGTTTCCCGTACCTCTTCGGCGACGAACCGGAAGAAGTTCACCACGTGCTCGGCCTGGCCGGTGTAGCGCTTACGCAGCTCGGGGCTCTGGGTGGCGATCCCGACCGGGCAGGTGTCCAAATGGCACACCCGCATCATGACGCAGCCCGCGACGACGAGCGGGGCCGTCGCGAAGCCGTACTCCTCGGCGCCGAGCAGCGCCGCGATGACGACGTCGCGCCCGGTCTTCATCGCGCCGTCCACCTGCACCGTGATCCGGTCGCGCAAACCGTTGAGCAGCAACGTCTGCTGCGTTTCGGCGAGCCCGATCTCCCACGGCGTCCCGGCGTGCTTGAGCGAGTTCATCGGCGAGGCGCCGGTGCCGCCGTCGTGGCCCGAAATGAGCACGACGTCGGCGTGTGCCTTGGACACCCCCGCCGCGACCGTGCCGACCCCGAGCGAGGACACCAGCTTCACGTGAATGCGGGCCTGCTCGTTGGCGTTCTTGAGGTCGTGGATCAGCTGGGCCAGATCCTCGATGGAGTAGATGTCGTGGTGCGGCGGCGGCGAGATCAACCCGACGCCCGGCGTGGAGTGCCGGGTCCGCGCGATCCACGGATACACCTTGTTCGGCGGCAGCTGGCCGCCCTCGCCGGGCTTCGCGCCCTGCGCCATCTTGATCTGGATGTCGTCGGCGTTGACGAGGTACTCGCTGGTGACCCCGAACCGTCCACTCGCGACCTGCTTGATGGCGCTGCGGCGGCGCGGGTCGTAGAGCCGTTCCGGATCCTCGCCGCCCTCGCCAGTGTTGGAGCGGCCGCCGATCTGGTTCATCGCGATGGCGAGCGTCTCGTGCGATTCTGCCGAGATCGAGCCGTACGACATCGCGCCGGTGTTGAACCGCCGGAGGATCGACTCGGCCGATTCGACCTCCTCGATCGGTACCGGGGTGCGTTCACCGGCACGGAAGGAGAACAGCCCGCGCAGCGCGCCGCCCTCGCGGTAGAGCCGGTGCACCTCGTCGGAGTACTTGCGGTACACCTCTTCGCGGCCGGTCTTGGACGCGTGCTGGAGCAGGAACACCGTCTCCGGGGTGAACAGGTGCAGCTCGCCCTCGCGGCGGTAAGCGTACTCGCCGCCGGTGTCGAGTCCACGGTGGACACGGTCGGTCGGGTTTTCCGGGTAGGCGCGGCGATGCCGGACCGCGACCTCCTCGGCGAGCACGCCGAGGCCGACGCCGCCGAGCTTCGAGGACGTCCCGGTGAAGTACTCGTCGAGCAGATCCTGGTGCAGCCCAAGGGATTCGAAGACCTGCGCGGCGGTGTAGGCGCCGACGGTGGAGATGCCCATCTTGGACATGATCTTGAGGACACCCTTGACGAGCGCCTGCACGTAGTTCCGGATCGCCTTGCCCGATTCGATCCCGGTCACCGCACCCTGGCTGATCATGTCCTCGATCGTCTCGAAGGCCAGGTACGGGTTGACCGCGGCGGCACCGTAGCCGAGCAGGAGCGCGATGTGGTGCACCTCGCGCGCGTCCCCGGTCTCGACGACCAGCGCGACACGCAGCCTTTCCTTGGTACGCACCAGATGGTGGTGCACCGAGGAGACCAGCAGCAGCGACGGGATCGGCGCCATCCGGTGGTCCGAGTCGCGGTCGGACAGCACCAGCGTGCGCGCCCCGGCCGCGATGGCCTCGGACGCCTCGCGCCGGACACGCTCGATCGCGTCGGCAAGCGCTTCCGCACCACCGTCCACTTCGTACAGTCCGGAAAGGACACTGCAGGCGAAGCCGGGGAGGTCCCCGTCGTCGTTGATGTGGATGAGCTTCGCCAGCTCGTCGTTGTCGATCACCGGATACGGCAGCTTGATGTGGCGGCAGGACGCCGGCCCCGGCGTGAGCAGGTTCCGCTCCGGGCCCATGATCCGCGCCATGCAGGTGACGAGCTCCTCGCGGATCGCGTCCAGCGGCGGGTTGGTGACCTGCGCGAAGTTCTGCTTGAAGTAGTCGTAGAGCAGCCGCGACCGCTTCGACAGCACCGCGGGCGGGGTGTCCGAGCCCATCGACCCGATCGGCTCGGCGCCCTTGGCGGCCATCGGGGCGAGCAGGATCTTCAGTTCCTCTTCGGTGTAGCCGAAGGAAAGCTGGCGCCGCAGCACGGAATCGTGGCTCTGCACGACGTGGTCGCGGTCGGGCAGCTCGGCGATCTTGAGCAGCCCGGCGTGCAGCCAGCCCTCGTACGGGAGTTCGCGGGCCAGCTCCGATTTGATCTCGTCGTCGTCCACGATCCGGCCGGCGACGGTGTCGACCAGGAACATCCGGCCCGGCTTGAGCCGTCCCTTCGCGACGACGTCCGCGGGCGCGACGTCGAGCACGCCCGCCTCGCTGGCCAGCACGACACGGTCGTCGGCGGTACGCCACCAGCGGGCCGGGCGCAGGCCGTTGCGATCCAGCACCGCGCCGACCAGGCTGCCGTCGGTGAAGGTGACGCAGGCGGGGCCGTCCCACGGCTCCATCAGGCTCGCGTGGAACTTGTAGAACGCGCGGCGCTCGTCGTCCATGGTCGCGTGGTTTTCCCACGCCTCCGGGATCATCATCAGCACCGCGTGCGGCAGCGTCCGGCCGCCGAGATGCAGCAGTTCCAGGACCTCGTCGAACGACGCGGAGTCCGACGCGTCGGCCGAGCAGATCGGGAACAGCCGGGTCAGGTCGCCGGGGATGAGGTCCGATTCGAGCAGCGCCTCCCGCGCCCGCATGCGGTTGCGGTTGCCGCGGATCGTGTTGATCTCGCCGTTGTGCGCGACGAACCGGAACGGGTGCGCCAGCGGCCACGACGGGAAGGTGTTGGTGGAGAACCGCGAGTGCACCAGCGCGATCGCGCTCACCAGCCGCTCGTCGGTGAGGTCGGCGAAGAACGCGGGCAGCTGCTCCGGGGTGACCATGCCTTTGTAGACGATGGTGCGCGAGGACAGCGACGGGAAGTATGTGCCGCAGTCGGCGTTCCGGCTCTCGTGCTCGACACGCTTGCGCAGGCAGAAGGCCAGGCGGTCGAGTTCGAGCCCGGACGTGGCGGCGCCGTGGTCCGCGACGAACAGCATCGAGAAGTGCGGCATCACCGAGCGGGCCGTCGGCCCGAGTTCGGCCTTGTCGGGATCGACCGGCACCTCGCGCCAGCCGAGCACGTCCAGCCCCTCTTCGGCGGCTGTCCGTTCCACCAGCGCCACGGCCTTGCGGCGCTGATCGGCGTCCGCGGGCAGGAAGGCGATGCCCGCCGCGTAGCGGTGCTGCCCCGTTCCGTCCGGTTCCGGCAGCGCGAAGCCCGCCTCGGCCCGCAGCAGCTCGTCGGGCAGCTGCAGCAGGATGCCCGCGCCGTCGCCACTGGTGGGCTCGGCGCCCGCGGCGCCGCGGTGATCGAGGTTGGTCAGCGCGGAGAGACCGTCGGTGACGATGCCGTGCGAACGGCGCCCGCGGATGTCGGCCACCATGGCCACACCGCAGGAGTCCTGCTCGGTCTCCGGATCGTAAAGACCCTGCTTGCCGGGAATGGCGGAGAAGATCATGAAGGACCTCCTTCGTCGTCGTGCGATGGCCGGAAAACCGGCCGAATGGTGCGCACGGGACGACGATGGCCCGCTCGTTGACGCGACTTTAACACCTAGGAAACATGCCGGCATCTGTTCGGAGTGCCCCGAACGGCGATGGACGGTAACGATCTGGCTGCGTGGAACGACATAGTTCCTGATGGCGTCACGGTAGTTGGTTCCGCTAAGTATATGTCCTGCGGATCCACGCGGAGTTTACTGTGCCCTCGCCGCGTTCGCCCGCTCGGAACAGCGTCCGTACTCCGCGCTTCCCCGTCGTCACGATCAGCGATTTCCCCGAACCGCCCACGAGCGGTGATCGCCTGATGCCATAGTGTCCCCGGACCGGTTCGCCCACGCGGTCGGGTGAACGGGAGAACACGAGGGGATTCTTCATGACCAGCAGACCAACCAGGGGCGGTGGACGCGGCGGGGGCGGCAAGCCCGTCCGGATCGACCCGGAGGTGCTGCGCGCCTACGCCGAGAACCTCGAGGCGCTGCATTCCGTCATCACCAGCATCAGCGAGTACATGCACACCACCGCGTGCGACAAATCCGGCTTCACCGGGCTGTTCATGGTGCTGCAGCCGCTGGTCGACCTGGTGGGCTCGCTCTACGACGAGACGCTCAAGTTCGGGCACGAGCGCCTGGCGTCCATGGCCGCGGGCATCACCGAGGCCGCGAAGCGCTACCAGGAGCACGAGGACAGCGTCGTGAAGCGCCTCGAAGCCCTGTTGCGGGAGCTGGACAAGCAGATCTCCGCCTCGCCGGAGGACGGCCCGTCCCGCCGCTCACACGAACCGGTCTACTAAGCACATTCGAGGAGGGGGTCCATGGCCAAGCACCATGGAGGCCCGGGACACACCACGCCCGGGCACGGGAAGCCGGGTCAGCATCCCGCACCGGGACATCCGAAGCCCGGGCAGCCGCACCAGGATCCGGAGCACCGGCAGCAGCGTCCCGGCCACGACGAGGAGAAGCCGGACCGCAAGCGCGGGCACGAGGACGAGGACAAGAAGGGCAAGGAAGACAAGAAAAAGCGCGACGAGGACCCCAAGGACGATTCGCCCTCGGCGCCGGGCGGGGACTCCTCCGACGCGCCGACGACGCCCTCGGGCGGGCAAGGCGCCTACGGCCTCGACGACGGCAGCGACGTCATCGCCCTGCTGGAGCCGCCCGCCACCGACGCGTCCGGGGACATCAAGGCGCTGCTGGCCGACGCCGACATCAAGGTCCAGGCGGTCGACTGGGTGTTCCAGAAGATCGCCGGGCACAGCCTGATCGACCTCGTGATCAAGCCGATCACCGGCGACTTCACCAAGATCGCCGCGGACGCCGAGGCGTGGCGGACCATCTCGGACGCCATGAAGCAGTTCTCCGAGACGATGGTGCGCAACGCCGAGATCGTCGGCGAGCACTGGGAAGGCCCGTCCTCGACGGCCCATCAGGCCTATGTGAACGTCGGCTGGCGCGTCGCGCTGATGGCCGAGGCCGGGATCGCCCAGGCCATCGGGAAGGGCTTCGACGCGCTGGCCGACGGCTCGCGCAAGCTCGCCGCGAAGGCCTTGGACCTGCTGGCGAAGCTCATCGACACGCTCATCGAGATCGCCGCCAAGGCGTGCGTCCCGGTCGCGGGCTGGATCGCCGAGACGACCACGATCTGGCGGGCGTTCCAGCTGCTGAACCTGATCCTCGACGTGATCGAGATGATCAAGGACATCATCAGCCGGGTCCAGCAGCTGTGGGAGTCGATCCAGAACATCGGCTCCCAGCTGAAGCAGATCAAGGACATCATCACTGGCGGCGGCGACAAACCCGGTGACACCGCCCCTTCCAGCGATGGCGGTGGGGACGATCCACCGCCCCAGCCCCGTGGTGGCGACGACTCGCCCCCGGAACGCCGTGAGGAACCGACGACACCGTCCGGTTCGGACGAAAAGCCGCCGCGGACCGAAGAGAAATGCAAGCGGTGCGGCGGCCCGCTCGACGACAAGGGCAAATGCCCCAAGTGCGACACCAAGGCCAAGCCGGTCAACCCCAGGTGCAAGCGGTGCGACGGCCCGCTCGACGAGAACGGCAAGTGCCCGCGGTGCGACCGTCAACGGCAACCGCCCACCAGCAGGTGCGCCAAGTGCGGCAAGGAAGGCGACTGGGGTTCCTCCCACATCTGCCCGGACTGCCGTCGCAAGGACCGGTGCCCCCGGTGCGGCGCGCAACTGCGGCCGGGTGCCCCCCACACGTGCCGCAAGCCGCCGTCGAAACCGGCGCCACGGCCCAGGCGCAAGTAGGAGAGAGCGATGACTTCACCGTCCGGTGTGGCACCGGAAGATTCGTGGAAGACGAAGGAGATCCGCGAGGCTGAGTCCAATTTGGACCGTTCGCTGGCGAAGTCCCGCGAGCGGCTCGCGGAGATCGACAAGATCCAGATCCCGCCCGCCGATCTCAGCTCCTCCCCGGAGAAGGAGGCGGCGCTGAAGGCGGCCGCGTCGAAGCCCGACGCGCCCGCCGAACTGCGGCTCATCAAGCGCAAGGTGGATGCGGGCGAACTGTCCTGGAAGGACGTCGCGGAGGGGCGCGCGTTCACCGATCCGGACGTCCGCAAGCTGGCCGAAGCGAAACTCGGCGGCGCCCGCGAGACGTTCAAGGCATTCGAAGAGGGCGCCACGCTGGACGAGGTGATCGAGGCCCGCAGCGGCGGCTCGTCCGGCGACCCGCTCTCCGGCCCGCTCACGACCCCGTCGCAGGCCGCTCCCCCGGCACCGCCCGCTCCCCCCGCCGACACGCACCGGGAGCCGCCACCGCTGCCTCCGGCTTCGGCACCACCCGCGCCGCCTGCCCCGCCCGCGCGGCCGCGGCCCGTGGCGGACGAGGACTACTACGCCGATCCGCTCGCCGACGACGAGGCCGCGGCGCCGCCGCCCCCGCCGTCCCCGCCGTCCCGTCCGGCGCCGCCGAGCCGTCCCGCTCCGGATTCGCCGCGCCGCTCGCCGCGGCGCGCCGAGTCGTTGCCGGTCGACGATGACGACTACTTCAGCGGCGGCGATCACCTGCGCGGCTGATCCCGGCGGGCGTCCGGCGCCCGGCGTCCGGCGCCCGGCGTCCGGCGTCCGGCGTCCGGCGTCCGGCGTCCGGCGTCCGGCGTCCGGCGTCCGGCGTCCGTGAAGGCCTCCTTCACAGCGGTGAGCGCTGCGAAGGGG
>NZ_JBHYIQ010000099.1:0-38367 GCF_042739895.1 Amycolatopsis sp. NPDC059021 | reverse complement strand
ACGACGCTGCTGGCCGCGCTGATCGCGTCGCGAGAGCCCGCAACCCACCTCAGTGGCACCACCAGTCCCTCGCGTGCACTCCTGTCACGCAAGCGAGCCCCGGCGGCGGAACCCGGCCCCGGGTGAGGTACGAAGTCGGGCACACAGCGTCGGTGGGAGGGACCGTGTTCGAGTTCGTGCTGGCTGGTCCGCGGCAGGCCGTGCGCCTCGCGCGGCGGCTGCTCGGCGCCGCGCTGGACGCCGCCGAGGCCGTGCCGCGGATCGCGTCCGCGGTCGAGGACGTCCGCGCCACGCTCAAGCACGTCGAGCGGCTGGCGAGCTACGTCGCGCACGAAGTCCCCGAACTGGTGTATCAGCTGGAGCTGATCCGGGCCCGGGTCGACGAGCTCGACAAGAAAACCGAATCGGCGGTCAGTCCAGGGTCGCCACGAACCGGCTGACCGCCTCCATGGTGAACCGCTGCACGTACTTCCCGGACGGCGCCGCCGAAGCCAGCCGGTAGAGCGGACGGTCGGCGACCGCGTCGCCACGGGCCTCCGCCTTGAGCTCGGCGACCAGCAGTTCGGAGAACACCAGCCCGTTGGCCTCGGTGTTGTTCATCAGCGCGTTGGCGAGCCTGCGCAGCTGCAGCACACCCAGTTCGCGCCCGCCCGCGCCGGAGAACAGCGCGAGATCGACCTTGGCGACCTTGCGGCGCTGCCCCGCGTTGACGAGCAGGCTCACCGTCCTGGTGCCGCGGACGTCGCTGATCACCAGGTCGAGCCGCTCGGCCGTGACCAGGTCGACCCGCCGGATCCCCCACGTCCGCACGAGCAGGACGGTGCCCTCGAGCCAGATACGGCGGCGGAGGTTGTACGCGAGCAGGTACAGCAGCGGGAGCGCGATCACCCCGGCGACGACGAGCCCGGCGACCTGCCCGCCGATGAGCCCCGCGATTCCGCCGAACGCGGCGGCGAAGATCACCACCCCGGCGATGCCCGAGCAGCCGCGACGACGCCGGGACTGCGTTTCCTCGTGGAAGAGCGGAAGCCGTTCCGGCGCGGCGGATTCCCCGCCCTGCTCGCTCATGCGATCGCCTCGCTCCGCGAGACAGTGTTGAATCCCTTTTGGCGCATGATGTCTTCGATTCGCTCGCAAGCTTCGCTCATGCCACACCCATCGCGGTCAGGAACGGATTGGCGGCCCGCTCCTGCCCGATCGTCGTCGCCGGGCCGTGGCCGGGCAGCACCACGGTCTCGTCGGGCAGGGGCAACAGCAAGGTGCGCAACGATTTCTCCAGTTCGGCGCCGGCTCCGCCGGTACGCCCGATCGAGCCGGCGAACAGCGTGTCCCCGGTCAGCACGAGCCTGCCGCCCTCGTCCGCGGCGAGCCCGAGCACCACCGACCCGGCCGTGTGCCCGGGTGCGTGGCCGACCGTGATGTCCAATCCGGCGAGGGTGTGCGTGCCCGGCTCCAGCGGCTCGCTCGCGACGTCGAACGCGGCCGCGTCGGCCGGGTGCAGCAGCAGGGGTATCCCGTGGGTGGCCGAGAGTTCCGCCGCCGAGCCGACGTGGTCGGGGTGGCCGTGCGTCGCGAGCATCGCCACCGGGGTGAGCCGGTGCTCGGCCAGCGCCGCCGCCACCGGTTCGGCGGCCTCCTGGCCCGGGTCGACGAGCACGCAGTCGCCGCCGGCGGCACCGGCGAGCAGGTAGCAGTTCGCCTGCAGCGGGCCGGCCCCGAACCCGACTACGAGCACGAAACGCCTCCTGCTTCCGGCGGCATCCGGGCGACGCCGCTCACGATCGTGATGAGACTAGCCGCCCCTGTACATAGGCCTAACAGGCTGTGCCCATACACTGCCGCTACCCCACCGAGGCGGCTTCGCGCTGTCGAGGCTGCGGGGTGACCCAGACGTGTGACACCGAGCGGAAACCTGGAGGGCCTCCGGTGGCGACCAACCAGCAGCGCCGCGAAGCTGCGAAGCGCAAACTCGAGCGTCAGCTCGTACGCCGTGCGGAGCGGGCGAAGCGCCGGAAGATCGTGGGCGTTGGTGTGGTCGGCGGTGTCGTCCTCATCGTGGCCGGTGCCGTGGTGTGGATCGTGAACAGCAGCGGGAGCAGCAACGACGCGGCGAACCCGCCGTCCAGCTCGGCCGCGCCCACGCCGCCCATCCAGATCCCGACCCAGCGCGCACCGATGCCGAAGCGGCCGACGCCGCTGGCGAACCCGGTCAGCTGTGACTACAAAGCGGACGCCAAGGGCAAGACGCCGAAGAAGGCCGAAGTGCCCGACGGCAAGAACGTGCCCTCGACCGGCACGGTCAACGTGACGCTGAAGAGCACCGCGGGCGACATCCCGGTCAGGCTGGACCGCGACCTCGCCCCGTGCACGGTCAACAGCTTCCTGAGCCTCGCCAAGCAGAACTTCTACACCGACACGATGTGCCACCGGCTCGGCACGAGCGGCCTGCAGATGCTGCAGTGCGGCGACCCCGGCGCCAAGGGCGACCCGCAGACCGACGGCCAGGGCGGGCCGGGCTACACGATCCAGGACGAGAACTTCCCGCAGCTGACCTACGGCCGCGGCATCCTCGCGATGGCCAAGACGCGCGAGCCGAACTCCGGCGGCAGCCAGTTCTTCATGGTGTACGGCGATGCGCAGCTCCAGCCCGACTACACCGTGTTCGGCAGCATCTCCGACGAGGGCCTCAAGGTGCTCGACAAGGTCGCCCGCGCCGGGATCACGCCGGAGTCGCAGGCCAGCAGCCCGGACGGGACCGGCCTCCCCGCCATGCAGGTGAAGTTCACCGGCGTCAGCGTCGCCAACTGAGCCGGGACCGAACGGCACCTTCGCGTGCTTCACCGGAGATCTCGCGTGTCCGGCAGGGCATCCCGCCCGGACACGCGAGATCTCCATCCGATCACACGAGAGCTCCGGCTGACCACGCGAGATCTCCGCAAGCCCTGCTGACACCGCACACACGCTGAGCGACGAACCTGCGACCGTCCGGAAACTCAAGACTGGTTTTCGGCCCCGCACCGGGCAATAGTCGTGTGATGACCTCGGATCCGTTCGGAACGCTGAGCAAGGCACTCTGGATCGGCGGCGCGCAGTGGGCGGGCAAATCGACGGTGGCCCGGCTGCTGGCAGCGCGTTACGGCCTCACCGCGTATCACTACGACTACCACGACGCCCGCGGTCACCTCGATCGCCGTGTCGCGCACCGGGTCCGGCGCCGGGAGACGGCCGCCGACCCGGACCCGGAGGCCGTCTGGGTGAACACCACTCCCGAGCGCATGACCCACGAAACGCTCGCCGGTTTCCCGCAGCGTTTCGAATGGGCGCTGGACGACCTGCGCGCGCTCGACTCCGAGCGCCCCATCATCGCCGAAGGCTGGGGACTGCGGCCCGAACTCGTCGCCCCGCTGCTGGACTCCCCCGCCCGCATGGTGGTCCTGGTGCCGACCGAACTGTTCCGTCAGCACCAGATCCGTCAGCTGCCGCGGGCGGCGGCGCTCGCCACCCGGGTCAGCGATCCTGTGCGCGCGCAACGGAACCGCATCGCGCGGGACCGGCTCGTCGCCGCCGACGTCATCCGTTCGGCGCACAAGCACGACATCCGGGTGATCGAGGTCGACGGCTTCCTCGGCCCCGACGCCGTCACCGACGTCGTGGCCGGGCATTTCGCGCCCTACCTCAAGAACTGACCGCTCATCGGAAAGACTGCGCTCACCGGAAAAGACTGCGTTCACCTGAAAAGAAAGCGCGGGGGCCGCCGGTCCAGGAAGGCCGCGACCCCCTCCGCGTAGTCCTCGCCGTGCAGCGCGCCGAGCCGGATCTCGTCCACCTCGGCGTCGCTTTCCTGTTGTCCCGCAACGATTTTCTCGATGATCCGGTTCATCCCGCGGATCGAGGCCTGCGAGCGCGAGCACAGCGTCCCGGCGAACGCCAGCGTCGAGGTTTCGAGGCCGTCCGCCGGGAAGACGTCGTTGAGCAGTCCGATTTCCCGCGCGCGAGTGGCGTCGATGAGTTCCCCCGACAGCAGGAAGTACTTCGCGTGCGCGGGCCCGACGAGCGAAACCAGCTGACGGGTCGAGTCGAAGTGGTAGACGATCCCGAGCTTCGCCGGGGTGATACCGAACCGGGAACCCTCGGCGGCGAACCGGAAGTCGCAGGCCACCGACACCTGGCAGCCGCCGCCGATGCAGTTGCCCTGGATCATCGCGATCGACGGCTTCCGCATGTTCGTCAGCGCCGCGACCGCGCCCTCGACGGCCTTGTCGTAGGTCGCCGCGCCCTCGGCCGTGGTCCGCAACTCGCCGAACTCGCTGATGTCCGCGCCCGCCGAGAAGTGCTTCCCCGCACCCGCGATGACGAGCACCTTCAGCGCCGGGTCGGCCTCGACCTCGGCGACGACGTCCGGGATCGCCGACCACATGCCGTAGGTGATGGCGTTCATCTTCTCCGGCCGGGCGAACGTCAGCCGTGCGACCTCGCCGTCGCGCGTGAACTCGAAACCGTCGGTCATGGATGCACCCTAACCGGATCATCGCGCGGCATCACCGGCTGTGAGCAATGTCCCCCACGCGCCCGCGGGTCCGGCACGACCACGCGACCACACCCGTCGAGTCCACTTAGGACGCCGACGTCACGCGATAGACGTCGTAGACGCCCTCGACCCCGCGAACGACCTTGAGCACGTGGCCCAGATGCTTCGGGTCGCCCATCTCGAACGAGAACCGGCTCACCGCGACCCTGTCCCGGGACGTGGTGACCGAGGCCGACAGGATGTTGACCTTCTCGTCGGCCAGCACCTTGGTGATGTCCGACAGCAGCCGGTGCCGGTCCAGCGCCTCGACCTGGATCGCCACCAGGAACACCGAGGACGCCGACGGTGCCCACTCGACCTCGACCAGCCGTTCCGGCTGCGCGCGCAGGTCGTCGGCGTTGGTGCAGTCCGTCCGGTGCACGCTGACGCCGCCGCCGCGCGTGACGAAGCCCAGGATCTCGTCGCCCGGCACCGGGGTGCAGCAGCGGGCGAGCTTGGTCCAGATGTCGCTCGCGCCCTTGACCACCACGCCGACGTCGTTCGAGCCGCGGCGGCGGGTGACCGTGGACGGCGTCGCGCGCTCGGCGAGCTCCTCCTCGGCCTCGTCCACTCCGCCGATCAGCGCGACCAGCCGCTGCACGACGTGCTTCGCGCTGGTGTGGCCCTCCCCCACGGCCGCGTACAGCGAGCTGATGTCCGGGTGCCGCAGTTCGGTGGCGACCGAGCCCATCGATTCGGCCGAGACCAGCCGCTGGATCGGCAGCCCGACCTTGCGGACCTCCTTGGTGATGGCCTCCTTGCCCGCCTCGATCGCCTCGTCGCGGCGTTCCTTGGCGAACCACTGCCGGATCTTGGCCCGTGCCTTCGGCGAACCGGCGAACTGCAGCCAGTCCCGGCTGGGGCCGGCGTTCTCCGCCTTGGAGGTGAAGATCTCGACGACTTCGCCGTTTTCGAGCTTGCGCTCCAGCGCGACGAGCCTGCCGTTGACCCGCGCGCCGATGCAGCGGTGGCCGACCTCGGTGTGCACCGCGTAGGCGAAGTCGACCGGCGTCGAATCGACCGGCAGCGTGATGACGTCGCCCTTCGGCGTGAACACGAAGATCTCGCGCGCGGCCAGCTCGTACCGCAGCGATTCGAGGAAGTCGCCGGGGTCGGCGGCCTCCCGCTGCCAGTCGAGGAGCTGGCGCATCCACGCCATCTCGTCGACGTCCATCGCGTTGCCGCTGTGCGTGCCCTTGGTTTCCTTGTAACGCCAGTGCGCGGCGATGCCGTACTCGGCGGTGCGGTGCATCTCGTAGGTGCGGATCTGCACTTCCAGCGGCTTGCCGTCCGGGCCGATCACCGTGGTGTGCAACGACTGGTAGACACCGAACCGCGGCTGCGCGATGTAATCCTTGAAGCGGCCGGGCACCGGCTGCCACAGCGCGTGCACGACACCCATCGCGGCGTAGCAGTCGCGGACGTCCTCGACGAGGATGCGCACGCCCACCAGATCGTGGATGTCGTCGAGGTCGCGGCCGCGGACGATCATCTTCTGGTGGATCGAGTAGTAGTGCTTCGGGCGGCCCTCGACCTTCGCCGTGATCCGCGCGTCGACGAGGTTCTGCGTGACCTCGGTGATCACCGAGCGCAGGTAGATGTCCCGCGACGGGGCCCTGTCGGCGACCAGCCGGACGATCTCGTCGTACTTCTTCGGCTGCAGGATCGCGAAGGCGAGGTCCTCCAGCTCCCACTTCACCGTGGCCATGCCGAGCCGGTGCGCCAGCGGCGCGAGCACTTCCAGCGTCTCGCGGGCCTTGCGGGCCTGCTTCTCCGGGGGCAGGAAGCGCATGGTGCGCATGTTGTGCAGCCGGTCGGCCAGCTTGATGACGAGCACGCGGGGGTCCCGCGCCATGGCGATGACCATCTTGCGGATGGTCTCGGCCTCGGCCGCGGTGCCGAGCTTGACCTTGTCCAGTTTGGTGACGCCGTCGACGAGCTCGCCGACCTTCTCGCCGAAGTCGGCCTTCAAGGCCTCAAGCGAGTACCCGGTGTCCTCGACGGTGTCGTGCAGCAGGGCCGCCACCAGCGTCGTGGTGTCCATGCCGAGCTCGGCCAGGATCGTCGCGACGGCCAGGGGGTGGGTGATGTACGGGTCGCCCGATTTGCGCCGCTGGTCACGGTGCAGTTCCTCCGCGACGTCGTAGGCGTGCTGCAGCTGCGCCAGATCGGCGTTCGGGTGCAGCTCGCGGTGGATGACGGCCAGTGGCTCGAGCACCTGCTTGACCGGCGCCGCCCGCTGCGCGGTGATCCGGCGCGCCAGCCGCGCGCGGACGCGCCGCGTGGCCGAGGGCGTGGGTGCCGCGCCGTTCTGCCGGGGCTGGCCTCCCTGCGCGCCGCGTGGCTCGGTGCCGTCCTTGGTGGACGCGGCCTTGGCTTGCCCGGCCTTGGCCGGCACCCCGGCGTCGAGCTCTTGGCTCACCCGCACCTCCTGCTGCTCGTGCGGCCTGGAAACACCAAGGGTAACCGCTTACGTCGAAAGACTTCGCACGACGCCCACCCAGGGGTCACCGGCGCACCGAGATGTCTCCGGTCAGCAGACTTCGAGGGCGTGGACCTCGCGGCCGGACAGGACGTTCCGCCCGCCCAGCGCGGCGAGCTCGACGACCACCGAGACGCCGCCGACGACCGCCCCCGCGTCCTCCAGCAGTTTGCAGGTCGCGGCCACCGTGCCCCCGGTGGCCAGTACGTCGTCCAGCACGGCCACGCGCTGGCCGGGACGCACGATCCCGGCCGGGAGCTCGACACTCGCGGTGCCGTACTCCAGCGCGTAGTCGACCCGGCCCGCCACGTTCGGCAGTTTGCCGGGCTTGCGGACCAGTGCCACGCCGAGGCCGCGGGCGTACCCGACGGCGGCGGCGAGCAGGAAGCCCCGCGCCTCGACACCGGCCAGCAGGTCGGCGCCGGGATCGACCGTGCCGGCCAGCGCTTCGGTCACCGCCGCGAACGCCGCGGCGTCGGCGAAGAGCGGGCTCAGGTCCCGGAACAGCACACCGGGCTCGGGAAAGTCCGGCACCTCGGCGATCCGGCCGAGCGCCTGGTCCAGCTCCATCCGTCGCGGCCCGCTCAGTGCTTCCACTTGCCCGAGGGCTTACCGGACGGCTTGCCCTTGCGCGGGGTCTGCTTCGGGTGACGTGCGGGGACACTCGCCGCGGCCGCGTACGCCTTCTCCTTGCGCAGCTCGGCTTGGAGCGCGTCCTCGTCGTTCGGGTCGAAGTCGCCCTCCTCCGCCTGCTCGGCGGCCTTGCGCGCCTGGTTCTTCCGGCGTGCCTCGACCCGGGCGGCCTGCTGCCGGTACTTCGGATCCCGCATCTTGAAGTCGACCAGCAGCGGGGTGGCCAGCGCGACCGAGGACAGCACGCCGACGACGGTGCCGGTCAGCTGCACCAGCGCCAGGTCCTGGAGGGTGCCCGAACCGAGCAGGACGTAGCCGACGATGAGCAGGCCGAGGATCGGCAGCATCGCGATGACCGCGGTGTTGATCGACCGCATCAGCGTCTGGTTCAGCGCCAGGTTCGCCGCCTCGCCGTAGGTGCGGCGCGTCAGCCCGAGCAGGCCGCGGGTGTTCTCCCGGACCTTGTCGAACACCACCACCGTGTCATACAGCGAGAAGCCGAGGATGGTCAGCAGGCCGATCACGGTCGCGGGCGTGACCTCGAAGCCGACCAGCGAGTACACCCCGGCCGTCACCACGATGTCGTGCAGCAGCGAGATCAGCGCCGCCGTCGCCATCCGCAGGTCGAAGTAGACCGCCAGGAAGATCGTGACCGCGACGAGGAACACCGCGAGCGCGATCAGCGCCTTCTGCGAGATCTCCCCGCCCCACGACGCGCTCACCGCGCTGTCGCTGATGGCCTGCACGTCGGCCTTGCCGTTGGCGCCGATCGGGGCGAGGTCCTTCGCGATCGCCTCCTTGACCTTGAACACCTGGGCGGCGTCCAGCGTCTCGGAGCGGATCTGGATGGTCGTCGCGTTGCCGGTGCCGACCTTCTGCGTCTCCACCGCCTTGTTCCCGAGCGCGTCGGTGAAGGTCTGCTTGACCTGGTCCTCGTTGATCGCGCCGTGCGTGCCGTGCGCGGGCAGCTGGATCTGCGTCCCGCCCTCGAACTCGATGCCGAAGTTGAAGCCCCGGAACACCATCGACCCGATGCTCACCAGCACCAGCGCGACGAAGAAGATGTACCAGCGCTTGCGGGCGCCGACGACGTCGAAGGCACCGGTGCCGACGTGGAGCCGGTGGAAGATGCTGTCCTTCTTGGCGGGCGCGGGCTTGGCAGCCTCGGCGTCCGTGCCCAGCTCGTCAACGCCCACGTCAGGCCTCCTTCACGTGCGCGCGGCCGACGCGAGCCGGCTTGCGCTGCGAACCCAGCTGCTGCACGGCCCCGAGGCCGAGGTGCTTCGGGTCGGACAGGAACTTCGATTTCGACGTCGACACCATCGCCACCAGCGGATGCGTGACCAGGTAGACCACCACCAGGTCGAGCACCGTGGACATACCGAGGGTGAACGCGAAGCCCTTCACGTCGCCGACCGCGATGATGTACAGGATCGCCGCCGCCAGGAAGCTCACGCCGTCGGAAGCCAGGATCGTGCGCCGCGCGCGGACCCAGCCTCGTGGCACGGCGGACCGGAACGTTCTGCCTTCGCGGATCTCGTCCTTCAATCGTTCGAAGTAGATGACGAACGAGTCCGCGGTGATACCGATGGCGATGATCAGGCCGGCGACGCCCGCGAGGTCGAGGGTGTACCCGATCCAGCGGCCCAGCAGCACCAGTACCGCGTAGACCAGCAACCCGGAGAGGCCGAGCGAAAGGATCGTCAGGATGCCGAGCAGCCGGTAGTAGAACAGGCAGTAGACGAACACCACCAGCAGGCCGATGCCGCCCGCGATCAGGCCTGCCTGCAGCGAGGCGAGGCCGAGCGTGGCGGACACGGTCGTCGCGTCCGAGGAGGCGAACGACAGCGGCAGCGAGCCGTACTTGAGGATGTCCGACAGCTGCTTCGCCTCGGTCTGGCTGAACTTGCCGGTGATCTGGGTGTTGCCGTCGAGGATCGCGACCTGGATGGTCGGCGCCGACACGACGTTGGTGTCGAGGACGAACGCCGCCTGCTGGTTGGTGTTCTTCGAGGTGAAGTCCGCCCAGACCTTGGTGCCCGCGCTCTTGAAGCTCAGGTCCACCACCCACTGGCCGCGTTCGCGGTTGTAGTTCGAGGAGGCGTTCGAGATCTCGGTGCCGGGCAGGAACTCCGGCTCCAGCAGGTACTTGTTCGTGTCCTTGTCGCCACAGGCGACCAGCGGCAGCTTGGGATCGTCGTTGCCGATCAGCGGGTCCTTCGCGTTCGGCGTGCAGTTCAGCGCCGCGAACGCCTTCTCCGCGGCGGCCTTCTGCGCCGCCTGCGCGGCCGGGTCGCTCGGGTTGGCCGGGACCAGCGCCGGGTTCTGCCGGATCGCCTTGGCCTCCTGGATCTCCTTCGCGGCCTGCGCGTCGACCGAGCCGTCAGGCGGCTGCTGCGCCGGGGCCGCGCCGGGAGCGCCGCCACCGCCGGGCTTGGTGCTCGGGGCACCGCTCGAAGCGGGCGGCGGGGTCGCGTTCGAGGAGGGCGCGCCCGTCGCCGGGGGCTGTCCGGGCTGCGAAGCGGGCGGCTGGCCCGGCTGCTGCTGGGGCTGCGGCGCCACCGGCTGGGACGTGACGACCTTGCGGAAGCCCAGTTTCGCCGTCCGGCCCAGGTTCTTCGCCTCGTCGCCCTGCGAGCCGGGGACCGTGATGACGACGTTGTTGCCGTCGAGGAGCACCTCGGTCCCGCCGACGCCGATCCCGTTGACCCGGCTCTCGATGATCTGCCGGGCCTGGTTGAGGGACTCCTTCGTCGGCGTGCTGCCGTCGGGCGTCCGCGCGGTGAGCGTGACCCGGGTGCCGCCCTGCAGGTCGATGCCGAGCTTCGGCGTCGGCTTGCCGCCACCGGTGAAGAACACCAGGGCGTACAACACCACGACGATCAGGGCGAACAAGGCGAGATAGCGTCCCGGGCGGAGATGCCCGGCCGATGCTGCCACTGTGCTTCGGTCTCCTCGGACTGGGTGTTCCCCATCGGTTTTCGGTCAAGGCGGCGTTTATCCGACCGCGAGCGTGACCATGACGACACGCACGCAGCACCGAGACCTTACTCGGTGCTGCGTGAGCCTGGCGTTGACCCACACACCGACTTTCGTCGGGACGTGGGCGGCCGGGGGAAGCTACTTCTTCCCGTGCTCCAGCGGGGGCGCCACCTGCGCGGTCGACGTCGCCTCGACGGGCTCGTCCTTGGCCTCTTCCTTGACCTCGGCCTTCACGTCCGCCTCGACAGGGGCCTCCGCGACCTCGGTCTCGGTGGTGGTGTCGTCCTCGACGGTCGGCTGGACCTTCTCGCGCACCGCGAGCCGCAGCCAGGTGGTGACGACGCCGGGAGCGATCTCGATGTCGATCGTGGTGTCGCCGCTCGCGTCGGCCACGGTCCCGTACAGGCCCGAGGTGGTCATCACCCGGTCGCCGGGGCCCAGGCTGTCCTGGAGCTCCTTCTGCGCCGCGGCCTGCTTCTTCTGCTTGCGCGTGCCCATGATGAGGGGCACCGCGACGACAAGCATCAGCAGCAACGGCAGCAGTAACTGGTTCATGACTCTCCATTCGGCGGACGCCGCATGTTCGCCGATACGTCCGATTTGGCGGGATGTGCTCTTGTTCGAGTGTGCCAGGTGCCGGCGAGAACGCCAGCACCCACCGTCTGTAGGTACCCGGTTCGACGCCTCGTCAGTCCTGGTCGAACAGGGTCGGGCCGCCCTGTTCGGGCCGTCCGGGGTCAGCGGGCGGCACCAGGCCGAGGTGTTCCCACGCGGCCGGGGTAGCGACCCGGCCACGGGGCGTCCGGGCGAGCATACCGGCGCGCACGAGATAGGGCTCACACACCTCTTCCACGGTGGTCGCCTCCTCACCGACCGCGACCGCGAGGGTCGAAATCCCGACCGGCCCGCCGCCGAACGAACGCGTCAGCGCCGACAGCACGGCCCGGTCCAGCCGGTCCAGCCCCAGCTCGTCGACGTCGTAGACGGCGAGCGCCGCGCGCGCCACCTCACGGGTGGCTTCGCCGTCCGCTCGTACCTCAGCGTAGTCGCGGACACGGCGAAGCAGCCGGTTCGCGATGCGGGGCGTGCCCCGCGAACGCCGGGCGATCTCGGCCGAGGCGTCCCGGTCGATGGGGATGTCCAGGATCGTCGCGGCCCGGCGCACCACCAGCTCCAGCTCGCTGTCGGAGTAGAACTCCATCTGCCCGGTGAAGCCGAAGCGGTCGCGCAGCGGCCCGGTGAGCGAGCCGGACCGGGTGGTCGCGCCGACCAGCGTGAACGGCGCGATCTCCAGCGGGATGCTGGTGGCGCCGGGTCCCTTGCCGACGACGACGTCGACGCGGAAGTCCTCCATCGCCAGGTACAGCATCTCTTCGGCGGGCCGGGCGATGCGGTGGATCTCGTCGATGAACAGCACGTCGCCGGGCGCGAGGTTGGACAGCATCGCGGCGAGGTCGCCCGCGCGTTCCAGCGCCGGGCCGGAGGTGATCCGGATGGCGGCGCCGAGTTCGGCCGCGACGATCATGGCCATGCTCGTCTTGCCGAGGCCGGGCGGACCGGACAGCAGCACGTGATCCGGCGGGACACCGCGCCGCCTGGCGCTCTCCAGCACGAGTTCCAGCTGTTCCCGCACCCGCGGCTGGCCGACGAACTCCTCCAGCTTGCGCGGGCGCAGCGTCGACTCGACGTCCCGCTCCCCCGTCTGCGGCAGCGCGGACAACGTCTCGTCGTCCGGCTCGTACTCCGTCACCGCGTCGTACTCCACCGGGGCCTACCGCTTGCGCCCGAGCGTGGCCAGCGCCGCGCGCAGCACCGTGGACGTCGTGTGCCCGTCGCCGTCGGCGAGCACCTTGTCCACCGCCTGCTCGGCCTGTTTCGCCGGGAAACCCAGACCCGCCAACGCTTCCACGACCTCGGACCGCAGCGCGCCGGGTGCCGTGGCGGCGGGCGCGTCCTCGGTCCCGCCGAGCGCGGTGACCTTGTCCCGCAGTTCCAGGCTCAGCCGCTCGGCGCCCTTGCGGCCGATGCCGGGAACCTGGGTGAGCACGGTGATGTTGCCCTCGACGAGCGCGGCACGCAGCTTGTCCGGTTCGAGCACCGCGAGGGTGGCCAGCGCGAGCCGGGGCCCGATACCGGACACCGTCTGCAGCAACCAGAACAGGTCGCGCGCGTCGAGATCGGCGAACCCGAACAACGTCAAGGAGTCCTCGCGGACCACGAGCGCGGTGTGCAGCCGGGTCTCCTCGCCACGCCGCAGCGTCGCGAGGGTCGACGGGGTCGCTTGCACGGCGAAGCCGACACCGCCGACCTCGACCACGACGTGGTCCAGACCGACGGAAAGCACTTCACCGCGTACCGAGGAGATCATCGCGCCGCTCCTGTGTTCTTCTTCGGGCCCGTCTGCTTGGCCTTGGCCTTGGTCGCCGCGGCCAGCCGCGCCTTGTGGACGCGGGCGATCTCGGCGGCGCGGGCCTCGGCCTCGGCGAGCCGCTGCCGCATCGGCTCGCGCCACAGGTGGCAGATCGCCAGCGCGAGCGCGTCCGCCGCGTCCGCCGGGCTCGGTTTGACCTCGAGGTTGAGCAGGCGCATCACCATACCGGTGACCTGCGCCTTGTCCGCGCGGCCCGACCCGGTGACCGCGGCCTTGACCTCACTGGGCGTGTGGAACACGACCGGCAGGCCCCGCCGCGCGGCCGCGAGCGCCACCACCCCGCCCGCCTGCGCGGTGCCCATCGCCGTGCGCACGTTGTGCTGAGCGAAGACGCGCTCGACCGCGACCGCGGCCGGTTTGTACTTGTCCAGCCAGCGTTCCACCTCGTCGGAGATCCCGAGCAGCCGCCGGGACAGGTCGGCGTCGGCGGGCGTGCGCACCACGTCGACGGCGACGCAGCGGACAGCGCGGCCCTTACCGCCGTCGACCACTCCGAGACCGCATCTGGTCAGACCGGGGTCGACCCCGAGCACGCGCACGCGTCTCCTCCTCGACGAACATCAGTTCGAGGTGAAGGCTACCGTCCGCTTCCGCCCGCGGCCCGCAGGACATGCCGGGCGGGCGGTGACGGGACTCGTGCGGGGATCAGGGGCCGTCGACGCCGGGGCGCCAGCTCTCCGGCGCGCCGCTCTCGGTCAGCACCGGCTGCCATTCCGCGAAGCCCTCCGGCGCGTCGGCGTGCCAGGGGAAATGCCCGTCCGGGGTCGCGACGATCAGCTGCAGCGCCGGGAAGTCGCCGTCGGGATAGACGAGGAACGCGCTGCCGAAGTACTCCATGTAGTGCCCCTTGGCGACGCGCTCGAACACCACCGGGACGCCCTCGAAGAAATCCTCGTACGTCTTGCCGACCTCGAAGATCTCCCCGGCGGCCGCACGGTCCACATAGGCGTCGAGCAGCACGGGCGCCATCTGCTCCGGCAGTCCGACCACGACGGCCTCGGGGACGTTGTGCAGCGCCCACGCGCACGCGGTGAAGCAGTAGCCGGAACCCTTGTCGTCACTGGGAACCGCGATGACCGCGTTGCCTCTCTCCTTCGCCTGGGACTCGATCCACGTGATCAGTTCCTGTTCTGCGGAGGTGAGGGCTGGAGTCGTCACGGCGGACATTGTGCCGTACGGCGGCGTCCTCGGACAGTGCACACGCCCGGAAAATCTCCGGATGTGTCAAGGATTCCGGCTACGCAACGAAAAACCCGTCAGCCGACTTCGGCGAGAACCTCGTCGGAAACGTCGAAGTTCGCGTAGACGTTCTGGACGTCGTCGCAGTCTTCGAGCGCGTCGATCAGCTTGAAGACCTTCTTCGCGCCGTCGGCGTCCAGCGGCACGCTGACCGAAGGCAGGAAGGTCGGGTCCGCCGACTCGTAGTCGAATCCGGCCTCCTGCAACGCCGTGCGCACCGCGACGAGATCCGAAGCCTCGGAAACGATCTCGAAGTTCTCGTCGAGGTCGTTGACCTCCTCGGCGCCGGCGTCGAGCACCGCCATCAGGACGTCGTCCTCGGCGGCGTCGCCCTTGGGCATGATCACGACACCCTTGCGGTTGAACAGATACGCCACCGAACCCGGATCGGCGAGCGAGCCGCCGTTGCGGGTCAGCGCGGTGCGGACCTCGGACGCCGCGCGGTTGCGGTTGTCGGTCAGGCACTCGATGAGCACCGCGACACCGTTCGGGCCGTAACCCTCGTAGGTGATGTTCTGCCAGTCGGCGCCGCCCGCCTCCTCGCCGCCGCCGCGCTTGCGGGCACGCTCGATGTTGTCCTGCGGGACCGAGTTCTTCTTCGCCTTCTGGATGGCGTCGTAGAGCGTGGGGTTGCCGTCCGGGTCACCACCGCCGGTCCGCGCCGCCACCTCGATGTTCTTGATCAGCCGCGCGAACAGCTTGCCGCGCTTCGCGTCGAGCGCGGCTTTCTTGTGCTTCGTAGTGGCCCACTTGGAGTGGCCGCTCATCTCTCCTCCATCCGTTCCGTGCCCGGCACTGGGCACGCGTACGCGTCAGACGTGCTGTCGCACGAGGTCCACGAACAGCCGGTGCACCCGCTCGTCCCCGGTGATCTCCGGGTGGAACGCGGTCGCCAGCACCGCCCCCTGCCGGACCGCGACGATCCTAGCGACCGAGCCCGTTTCCCCGGGGACCTCGGCCAGCACGTCGACACCGTCACCCGCTTTTTCCACCCATGGGGCACGGATGAACACCGCGTGCACCGGCGGTCCCTCGATGCCGGCGAAGTCGAGATCGGCCTCGAACGAGTCGACCTGCCTGCCGAACGCGTTGCGCCGCACGACGACGTCGAGACCGCCGAGCTGCTGCTGATCGGGACGCCCGTCGAGCGCCTGGCGCGCGAGCAGGATCATCCCCGCGCACGAACCGAACGCGGGCATCCCGGCGGCGATCCGTTCCCGCAGGGGTCCGAGCAGTTCGAAGCTCTCCAGCAGCCGCGACATCGTGGTCGACTCGCCGCCGGGGAGCACCAGACCGTCCACTTCGGACAATTCGGCGGGACGGCGGACCGCCGTGGCCCGCGCCCCGGCGTGTTCCAGCATCGCGGCGTGCTCCCGCACGTCGCCCTGCAGCGCGAGGACACCGATGACCGGTGCCCGCCCGGACGTGATCGCCACCCGACCTCCCGAAAAGACCTTCCCCCCAGCTTAGGCCGCCTCCGGACCGGCGCGAACAGCAGGTCAGGGCACCCCGGCCAGCCGCAGCAGCGCCGCGGTGGCCGCGGCCGCGACGACCACGGCGACGAACGGCGCCTTCCGCCAGGCGAGCACTCCCCCGACCAGTACCCCGGCGGGCCGGGCGAACCCGGCGAAGCCGTGTCCCGCCACGAGCGCGCTGGTCGCCACCAGCGCCGCCAGCAGCACGACGGCCGCCAGCGTCATCAGCCGCTCGGCCTTCGGCGACAGTTTCACCTTGCTCCGCAGTGCCGGCCCGGCGAGGCGGAAGACGAAGGTCCCCGCGGCGAGGATCGCGGTCGCGACCAGCAGTTCCACACCGTCCATCAGCGCACCTCCGCCAGTTCCCGCGTCCGCTCGCCCGGCTCCTTGGCGGCGATCCCGGCCAGCACGCCGACCAGCGCGAGCAGCACCGGGAGGCCCGCGGGCAGGAACGGCGTCGTCGCCAGCGCCACCACGACGCCGATGAGCACCGGCAGCCGGGCCGCGCGATCCTTGAGCGACGGCAGGACCAGCGCGAGCAGGACGGCGGGAAACGCGGCGTCCAGCCCGAACACACCGGTGTCGCTGATGGCCGTTCCGGCGAACGCTCCCGCCAGCACCCCGAGGTTCCAGCAGACGAACAGCCCGATCCCGCAGGCCCAGTAGGCGGCCCGCCTGCGGTGCGCGTCCTTCTGCGCGAGGGCGAAGGCCACCGACTCGTCGATCATGAGGTGGCTGCCCGCGAGCCGGCTCGCCCACCGCTTGCCGAGCACGTCCCCGACGGCGAACCCGAACGGCACGTGCCGCGCGTTGACCAGCAGCCCGGCGACGACCGCGGCCAGCGGATTGCCCCCGGAGGCCACGATCCCGACGAACATGAACTGGGACGCGCCCGCGAAGACCAGCAGGGACAGCAGCATCGGCGCCCAGAGCGGGAAGCCGGAACTCACCGTGATGGCACCGTAGGAGACCCCCACGAGACAATCGGCGAGACAGACCAGCCCGACGTCCCGTGCGAGGTCCCGATCGAGTGTTCGCCAAATCGAACGCATAGTGCCATATACTGAACAACGCATCCCCTGTTCGTCAAGGCGAACAGGAAGACTGATGGAGCGAACACATGCCGCAGGACAGTGCGCCCCACGGCGGCGCACCGTTGGAGATCATCGCCGCCTCCCTGCGCCGCGAGCGCACCCGCGCGGGACTGTCGCTGACCGAGGTCGCCCGGCGCGCCGGGCTGGCCAAGTCCACGCTGTCACAGCTCGAATCGGGCACCGGGAATCCCAGTGTCGAGACACTGTGGGCGCTCGGCGTGGCCCTCGACGTCCCGTTCTCCCGGCTCGTCGAACCGGACCGGCCGCGCGTGCGGGTGATCCGGGCGGGCAAGGGCCCCACGGTGTTCGCCGAGCACGCCGACTACGCCTGCACCCTGCTCAGCGCCTGCCCGACCGCGGCTCGCCGCGACATGTACATCGTCCGCGCCGAGCCGGGCACCCCGCGCCGCTCCGACCCACACATGACCGGCGTCGTCGAGCACACCGTGCTGTGCGCGGGCCGCGCCAGGGTCGGCATCCTGGACGACCCGGTCGAACTGCTGCCGGGCGACTACATCTGCTACCCCGCCGACGTGCCGCACATCTTCGAAGCCCTCGAACCGGGCACCTTCGCCGTCGAGGTCTCCGAATACAACTGAATTCCGGCACCACTGTCGTCCGTCGTCTCCTGACGCCCGAGGAAGGTGGACCATCCCATGAACGAAGGACTGAGCCGGCGCCGGTTCCTGGGCGGAGCGGCGGCCGCCGCCGTCGCGGCGAGCCTGCCGGCCGGCCACGCGGCCGCCGCTCCGGCACAGCCGCCCGATCTCGCCCGGTGGCGCGGGCACGCGGAGCACGTGACGATCACCCGCGACGACTGGGGAATCCCGCACGTCCACGGCAGGACCGACGCCAATGCGGTGTTCGGGATGATGTACGCCCAGGCCGAGGACGACTTCAACCGGATCGAGATCAACTATCTGACCAACCTCGGCCGGCTCGCCGAGGCCAACGGAGAGAAGGCGATCTGGCAGGACCTGCGCCAGCGGCTGTTCGTCGATCCCCAGGTACTGAAGCGCGATCTCTATCCGCGCTGCCCGGCCTGGTTGCGCAGGCTGATGGAGGCCTGGGCGGACGGGCTGAACTACTACCTCGCGACGCATCCCGAGGTGCGCCCGCACGTGCTCACGCGGTTCGAGCCGTGGATGGCGCTGAGCTTCACCGAAGGCAGCATCGGCGGCGACATCACGCGTGCGTCGCTCACCCGGCTCCAGGCTTTCTACGACGACCGAGCGGTGGCGCTCCCCGATGAGGAGCCCGGGTCAATGCGCGAACCCACGGGCTCGAACGGCATCGCGATCGCGCCGGAGCGCACGCGGGACGGCCGTGCGCTGCTGCTGATCAACCCGCACACCACCTTCTACTTCCGCTCGGAACAGCAGGTGACGAGCGACGAAGGGCTCAACGCCTATGGTGCCGCAACCTGGGGGCAGTTCTTCATCTACCAGGGATTCAACGCGAACGCGGGCTGGATGCACACCTCGAGCGGCGTCGACAACGTCGACGAATTCGCCGAAACGATAGTGCGGGAGACGGATGGCGGCCTTTTCTATCGGTACGGCGCCGAATTGCGCCCGGTGACGACGAAGACGATCACCTTGGCCTATCGCACGCCCGACGGCGGGCAGGCCCGGCGCCACTTCACCACTTTCGCCACACATCACGGCCCGATCGTGGGCAAGGCGGACGGCAAGTGGATCGCGTTCGCGCTGATGAACAAACCCGTCGAGGCACTGCAGCAAAGCTATCTGCGCACCAAGGCGCGGAACTACCGGGACTACCTCCGGGTGGCGGAATTCAAGGCCAACAGCTCGAACAACACGATATTCGCGGACTCGAAGGGCGACATCGCCTTCCTCATGCCGCAGTTCATGCCGATCCGCGACGATCGCTTCGACTACAGGAAGCCCGTCGACGGCAGCGATCCGGCGACCGACTGGCAAGGGCTGCACCGCCTCGAGGACATGCCACAGGCGGTGAATCCGAAGAACGGCTGGGTATTCAACTCGAACAACTGGCCCTGGACCTGTGCCGGCCCGGCCAGCCCCCGAGCTACCGATTATCCGCGGTATTTCGACCAAGCCGGTGAAACCGAACGCGGACCGCACGCCGCCCGGTTGCTGACCACGAGGAACGTCTTCACCCCGCAAGCATTGCGCGACGTCGCCTTCGATTCCCACATCCCCGCCTTCGCCCCGGACGCGGGTGATGGAGAGCCGGTGAGCGGTCTCGTGTCCCAGCTGGTCGAGGCGTGGAACAAATTACCCGCGGACGACCCGAGGAAAGCGAGGCTCGCCGGCCCGATCGGCCTGCTGCGTGGCTGGGACTATCGCTGGGGCGCGGACTCGACCGCGACTTCGCTGGCCGTGTTCTGGGCCGAGGGGCCCCGTGACACCGATGAGCAGCGACTCGCCTCGCTCGAGGCGGCGGCGGAACGGCTCACGCACGATTTCGGCAGCTGGCGAGTGCCCTGGGGAGAGATCAACCGCATTCAGCGCCTCGACGACGCGATCGACCAGAAGTTCGACGACGCGAAGCCGAGCACCCCGGTACCTTTCGTCTCCGGGACGTGGGGTTCCCTCGCCTCGTTCGGGGCGAAACGACAGCCGGAATCGTCCGGTGGCACGACGAAGCGCTTTTACGGCACCAGCGGCAACACCTTCGTGGCGGTCGTGGAATTCGGGCCGAGGCTGCGTGCCAGGGCGGTGCGGGAGGGCGGCGCGAGCGGACACCCCGGCTCGCCGCACTTCGCGGACCAAGTCGAACGGTACGCGAGCGGCAACCTCCGGCCCGTCTATTTCCACCCCGACGACCTCGACGGCCATATCGAGCGGCGCTACCACCCAGGCGAATGATCAGGAGAGGCCCCGTGAACGGACGTTCACGGGGCCTCTCGGCCGACCGGGGTCCTTACCAGCCACGCTCGGCGAGGCGGTGCGGCTCGGGGAGGTCCTCGACGTTGATGCCGACCATCGCCTCACCGAGGCCACGCGACACCTTCGCGATGACGTCCGGGTCGTCGTGGAAGGTCGTCGCCTTCACGATCGCCTCGGCGCGCTGCGCGGGGTTGCCCGACTTGAAGATGCCGGAGCCGACGAACACGCCCTCCGCGCCCAGCTGCATCATCATCGCCGCGTCGGCCGGGGTCGCGATCCCGCCCGCGGTGAACAGCACCACCGGCAGCTTGCCCTTCCCTGCGACCTCCTTGACCAGCTCGTACGGCGCCTGGAGCTCCTTCGCCGCGACGAACAGCTCGTCCTCGGGCAGCGAGGACAGCTTCCGGATCTCCGCGCGGATCTGCCGCATGTGCGTCGTCGCGTTGGAGACGTCGCCGGTACCGGCCTCGCCCTTCGAGCGGATCATCGCCGCGCCCTCGGTGATCCGGCGCAGCGCCTCGCCCAGGTTCGTCGCCCCGCACACGAACGGCACGGTGAACGCCCACTTGTCGATGTGGTTGGCGTAGTCCGCCGGCGTCAGCACCTCGGACTCGTCGATGTAGTCGACCCCCAGCGACTGCAGCACCTGCGCCTCGACGAAGTGGCCGATGCGGGCCTTCGCCATCACCGGGATCGAGACCGCTTCGATGATGCCGTCGATGAGGTCGGGATCGCTCATCCGCGCGACGCCGCCCTGCGCGCGGATGTCCGCGGGCACCCGCTCGAGCGCCATCACCGCGACCGCGCCGGCATCCTCGGCGATCTTCGCCTGCTCCGCGGTGACGACATCCATGATGACGCCGCCCTTGAGCATCTCCGCCATCCCGCGCTTGACCTTGGCGGTGCCCGTCGCGGGCTGGACGGCTGAGGTGGACTGGACTTCAGACACGGTTGGACCTTTCGGGAAACACGGTGGTTACCTCTCGAGCGTAAGCCGATTGTGGACCGCTGAAGCAGGCCAGTAGACCACTATCTGGCCAGTCCACTTCGAGGGTCAGTCCACTCCCTGCGGGAAGGCGAAGAGGCGGTCCGGGTCGTACCGGCGCGCGACGGCACGCAGGCGGGGCAGGTTCCGTCCGTAGTAGGCCCGCGCCCAGTCGGGCATCTCCGGGTCGATGTAGTTGACGTACCCGGTGGTGCCGGCGTCCTCCCCCAGGCCGTCCCGCACCACACCGACCGCGCGCCGGGCCGCGGCCTCCCCGCCGGGGACCGGCGCGACGCCGTGCAGCACCTGGATGCTCGCCAGCACGTCCCGGTGCGGAAACGCCGATTCCGCCGGCCCGACCTCGGCGATCGCACCGCCGAAACCGTCCATGATCGTGTACAGCTCCGGGTCGCCGCCGAACAGCCGCGCGACCGCGTCCGGATCGGTGAACGGCCGGCGCAGCATCCGCGACGCCGCCACGTAGCTGCCCCTGGCGATCGCACCGCCGCCACCGTTCCACGAGGGCGCGCACGACGGGCCGCCGAGATCGGCACAGCCCGCGTAGTGCGTCATCGTGGCCAGATAGTCCTTCTCCACTTCAGCGCGCTTGACCGGCGGCGTCCCCACCCGGCGCACCAGCTCGTCGACCATCGGCCGCAGCTTCGCCGCCGGGCCCACGAAACAGCCACCGGCGACGACCCGGTCGGCGGCGAGCCCGCAGTTCGTCCACAGCTCGTCGGGCATCGCCTGCTGCCAGGCCGGCCACACCGCCAGCAGCGCCGCCATCGCGGCGGGCGGGAACTCCAGTTCGAAGACGCTCAGCCCCAGCGCGGGCGCGGTGTCGAAGGTGAACGAGATGACAATGCCGAAGTTCCCGCCGCCGCCCCCGCGCAACGCCCACAGCAGATCCGGTTCCGACTCGGCGGACACCGTGTGCAGCCGTCCGTCGGCGGTGACCAGCCGCGCCGCCACGAGACGGTCACAGGTGAGTCCGTATTTCCTTGCCAGAACACCGATTCCGCCACCCAGCGCGAGACCGGCGATACCCACCACCGGGGAGGTGCCCGCGGGCAGCAGCCGTCCGGCACCGCCGAGCGCCGCGTAGATCGGACCCAGCCGGGCACCGGGACCGATCTCGGCCCGTCCGTCCCGGCCCACCCGCACCGCGTTCAGCCGGCTCAGGTCGACGACCAGCCCACCGTCCACAGTGGAGTATCCGGCGTAGCTGTGCCCGCCGGACCGCGCGGAGATCGGGATCCGGTGTGCCGCGGCGAACTCGACACACCGCTGGACGTCCTCGCCGCGCAGGCACCGCGCCACCGCGGCGGGGCGCTGGTCGTAGAGCGCCATGAAACCCTGGCGGGCGGTTTCGTAGCCCGCGTCGGCGGGCCGGAACAGCGGCCCGGAAAGCCGCCGCCTCAGCCGCTCCCACCGATCGCGGCCGGGCCACCCGTCCGCGGCGGCCAGCACGGCCGGAACGGAACCGGTCGCGAGAAGAAAGGTCCGTCTGGTGAGCGCCATCGCTTCCCCCGAGATCGCCCGAGCCGTTCCGCCACGCTCCGCGAGCAGCCGTGAGCATAGCGCGAAAGCTGGCCATTCGGCTGGTCCCGAGGGCCTCACCTTGCCGTGAGCGGCACCACGGGTGTGTGATCGAGGACACACCTCAAGTGAAGAGCCGTCCGGTGAGGAGGCCGCCATGGCCGAAAAGCAGAGCAGGAACTCCGATCCCGGGGCCGCCGTCGCTGTGGACGACCCCGCGAAGGTCCGCAACGTCGTGCTCGTCGGGCCGTCGGGTTCCGGGAAGACCACGCTGACCGAAGCGCTGCTCGCCGCGTCCGGCACCGTGCCGAGGGCCGGTTCGGTCGTCGAGGGCACCACCGTGTGCGATCACGACCCCGCCGCGGTGCGCCAGCAGCGTTCGGTCGGGCTGGCCGTGGCCCCGGTGCTGCACAACGGGTACAAGATCAACCTGATCGACACCCCGGGCTACGCGGACTTCGTCGGGGAACTGCGCGCCGGGCTCCGCGCGGCCGACGCCGCCCTATTCGTCGTGTGCGCGGCGGAAGGCGTCGACGCGGCCACGGTCGCGGTGTGGGAGGAATGTGCCGCCGTCGGGATGCCCCGCGCCGTCGTCGTCTCCCGGCTCGACCACCACCGCGCCGACCCGGCGGCCGAGATCGCCGCCTGCCAGGCGGCGTTCGGGGCGGGGGTGCTCCCGCTCTACCTGCCCGCGGGCGACGGGCTCGTCGGCCTGATCACGCAACGGTACTTCGACTACTCGGCGGGCCACCCGCCCCGCGTCGCCGAGCCCGACCCGGCCGATCTGGCCAGGATGGAGCAGGCACGCAACGAGCTGATCGAGGGCGTCATCGCCGAGAGCGAAGACGAGACCCTGATGGACCGGTACCTCGGTGGCGAGGAAATCGCCGAGGACACGCTCATCGCCGATCTGGAGACCGCGGTGGCACGCGGCTCGTTCCATCCGGTGATCCCGGTGTGCGCGCACACCGGCGTCGGGCTGGCCGAGATCCTCGACGGGATCGTCCGCGCCTTCCCGTCGCCGCTGGAACACACGCCGCCCGACGTCACCTCGCCCGACGGCGCGCCGCGCACCGACCTGAAGGCCGACCCCGACGGGCCACTGGCCGCCGAGGTGGTGCGGACCGCGGTCGACTCCTACGTCGGCCGGGTGTCGCT
This sequence comes from Amycolatopsis sp. NPDC059021, assembly GCF_042739895.1. Taxonomy (NCBI): domain Bacteria; kingdom Bacillati; phylum Actinomycetota; class Actinomycetes; order Pseudonocardiales; family Pseudonocardiaceae; genus Amycolatopsis; species Amycolatopsis sp. NPDC059021. The sequence goes on along the minus strand of NZ_JBHYIQ010000099.1, from coordinate 14,906 downwards.
GGTACGGGTGTTTTCCGGGACCCTGCGCCCGGAACGGCCGGTGCACGTCTCGGGACACGGGCTCGCCGAACGCGGCCATGAGGACCACGACGCCGACGAACGCGTCGCGCACCTCTATTCACCGCTGGGCGCGAACCTGCGTGAAGTCCCGTACTGCGTCGCGGGCGATCTCTGCGCGCTGACCAAGGTCGGTTCGGCGGAAACCGGCGACACCGTGTCGTATCCGGAGGAACCTCTGCTGATGCGGCCGTGGGCGATGCCCGAACCGCTGCTGCCGGTCGCCGTCGTGGCGAAGACCCGCAGCGACGAGGACACGTTGGCGCGCAACCTTTCCCGGCTCGTCGCGGGTGATCCGACGCTGCGGCTGGACCGCAACGCCGAGACCAATCAGCTGGTGCTGTGGTGCATGGGCGAGGCACACGCCGACGTCGTGCTCTCGCGGCTGCGGGCGGGCGGTGCCGACGTCGACACCGAACCGGTGAAGATCAGCCTGCGCTCGACGTTCGCGAAACCCGCCAAGGGACACGGCAGGCACGTGAAGCAGTCCGGCGGGCACGGGCAGTTCGCGGTGTGCGACATCGAGGTCGAACCGCTGCCACGCGGCGGCGGGTTCGAGTTCGTCGACAAGGTCGTCGGCGGCGCGGTGCCGCACCAGTTCATCCCGAGCGTGGAGAAGGGCGTGCGGGCCCAGCTGCAGCGCGGGCTCGTCGACGGGCATCCGGTGATCGACGTGCGGGTCACGCTCGTCGACGGCAAGGCGCACAGCGTCGACTCCTCCGACGCCGCGTTCCAGACCGCCGGTGCCCTCGCCCTGCGCGAGGCGGCCGCCGCCGGGCACATCACGCTGCTCGAGCCCCTCGAAGAGGTCGAGATCCACCTCCCGGACGACCACCTCGGGACCGTGCTCGGCGATCTTTCGTCCCGGCGCGGGCGGGTGCTCGGGACGGAGTCCGGCCAGGGCGGCCGCACGATGATCAGGGCCGAGGTGCCCGCGTCGGAACTCCTGCGGTACCTGATCGACCTGCGCTCGATGACCTCGGGCACGGCGACGTTCACCCGGCGTCACGCCCGGTTCGAGCCGATGCCGGAAGGAGTCGCCGCCCGGTAGCACGCGAACCCTAGAACACGAACCCGCCGGGGCGCCCGGTCCGGTCGGCGATCAGCCCGGCGATCGTCGCGATCGCGATCTCCGGCGGGGTGCGGGAACCGATGTTGAGCCCGACCGGCCGGTGCACTCGCGCGATGTCGGCGTCCGCGACGCCGAGTGCCTTCAGCGCGGCAACATGCGGGCCGGGATGACGGGGATTGCCGAGCACGCCGATCCAGCGGGCCCGGCCCGACAACGCTGCCTGGAGCACGGGTCCCAGCTCCGCGCGGTGGTGGTCGGTGACGACGACGTCGGCGGTGTCGTCCAGTTCGGGCACCGTCGTGCTCGTCTCGAACTCCTCCGGGACATCGGTCGCGCGCGCCGCGTCGGGCTCGAACAGCACGACGTCGTAACCGACGTCGCGGCCGTACGCGAGCAGGTAGCGCGCCACCGGCGAGGCGAACACCGCGACCAGCGTCCGCTTCTCGTGCTCCGCTTCGGCTTTCCCATGCGCGACTTCGCACGCCTCCGGTCCAGTCATGCGCTCAGTCTCGCATCTCGCGTGTTCAGAGGTCGGGTTCGGCGATTTCGAAGTATTCGGGCAGCGGCGCGGTGCCGGCGAGGCCGAAGTAGCGGACCTTGCGGCGGCGGCGCAGGGTCAGGGTGTCGCGGACGGCGTCGTTGTGGACGCGGCGGGCGATGACGACGCGGTGTTCGGCGTCGGTCAGCTCGCCGGCCAGCGCCGCGGGGAGCCGGGCCCGGTCGACGCGCGCGAGCCGCAGCGTCAGCTCGTTCTCCTCGGCCTCCCGGTCCGGCCGCGCCGCCGATTCGGCGCGTTCGGCCGCCTTCCGCAGCTCGTCCTCGCCGAGGACGACGGCGGCCGCGCGGGCGACCACCGCCCGGCGGGCCAGCGCGGCGTCGAGTGCCGCCCAGCCCGCGTCGGTGCGCACGTGCAGCCGGTCGAGCCGGTTCGCGGTGGCGAGCAGGAACAGCCCGCCCAGCACGACGATCGCCGCCACCACGGGCAGCAGCCAGCCCAGCACCGTCACCGCACGGGCTCCCGGTCCGTGGCGCCCACCCGGCGCGGGTCGGCCGCGACCGCGGTCTCGTAGACCCGCAGCACCTGGGTGACGACCACCGGCCAGTCGTACATCGTGACCCGCTCCCCCGCCGCGGCCGCGAGCGAGGCCCGGCGGGCGGGATCGCCGAGCAGCTCCCGCAGTCCGCCGGCGAGCGCGGCGGCGTCCCCTGTTTCGACGAGCATCCCGGCCTTTCCGTCGTCGAGCACCCGGCGGAACGAGTCGAGGCCGCTGGCGAGCACCGGGGTCCCCGCGGCCATCGCCTCGGTGAGGATCATCCCGAAGCTCTCGCCCCCGGTGTTCGGCGCGCAGTAGACGTCGACACTGCGCAGCGCGCGGGCCTTCGTCTCGTCGTCGGCCTGCCCCAGCAGCTCGATGTGCGGCGCCAGCGCGGGCCCCGCCTCCCGGCGTAGTTCCTCCGGGTCACCACGGCCGACGACGAGCAGCCGCAGCTCCTCGAACTCGTCCAGCAGCATCCGCGACGCCGCGAGCAGCACGCCCATTCCCTTGCGGGACTCGGTGAACCGGCCGACGAATCCGACCGTCCCCCCGGCTCGCGGGTAGCCGTCCAGCGGCTTCGCGCGGGCGAAGAAGCCGACGTCGACGCCGTTCGGGATCTCCACCGCGTCACCGCCCGCGTGTTCCACCTGGACCCGCCGGGCGAGCGCGGACACGGCGATCCGCGCGGTGATCTTCTCCAGCAGCGGTCGCAGCACCGGCTGGAACGCGGAAAGGGTGCGGGAACGCGGGGTGGCGGTGTGGAAGGTGGCGACGATCGGCCCGTCGGCGACCATCAGCGCCAGCAGCGAAAGGCTGGGCGCCGCGGGTTCGTGCAGGTGCAGCACGTCGAAGTCGTTCTCGCGCAGCCAGCGCCGCACGCGCGCGTAGGACACCGGGCCGAACTGCAGCCGCGCGACCGACCCGTTGTACGGGATGCCGAGCGCCTTCCCGGCGGGACAGACGAACTCCGGCAGGACGGCGTCCTCGTCGGCGGGCGCGAGCACCGAAACCCGGTGACCGCGCGCGATCAGCGCCTTCGCGAGGTCGAGCACGTGCCCCTGCACGCCACCGGGCACGTCGAAGGAGTACGGGCACACGATGCCGATGTTCATCACGTGTGCCGGCAAGGAGTCCACGGGTCAGCTCGCTTCGCTGGCGCTGAGCTGTTCGGCGGCTTCGAGGTCGGCGGGCCAGAACTTCTGGAGCATGTGCCAGTCGGCTGGGTGCGCGGCGATGTCGGCGGCGAAGATGTCCGCGAGTGCCTGCGTCGCCGCGGGCACCTCGGCCCGGTTGGTGACCCGGATCCTCGGGTGCATCCGCACCTCCCAGCCGTCCTCGGTGAACCAGCACCCCGCCGGGATGAGCGCCGCGCCGGTGGTCGCGGCGAGCCGGGCCGGGCCCATCGGCAACCGCGCCTGCTCGCCGAAGAACTTCACCGGGACGCCGCTGCCGGAGAGATCCCTGTCCCCGACCAGGCAGACGACCTTGTTCTCGCGCAACCGGCTCAGCAGGACCCGCATGCTGGAGCTGTCCCCGGTCAGCGGCACGATCTCGAAGCCGAGGGACTCGCGGTAGGCCACGAACCTGCGGTACAGCGACTCGGGTTTGAGCCGCTCCACGACCGTGGTGAACCCGCCGGTGTGCCCGGCGAGCCAGACCCCCGCGGCGTCCCAGTTTCCCGTGTGCGGCAAGGCGATCACCGCGCCGTTGCCCTCGGCGAGCGCGGCGTCGACGTTCTCCGCGCCGGTGGCGATGACCTTCCCGCGGATCTCGCCCTGGTCCGTCGAAGGCATCCGGAACGTCTCCAGCCAGTAGCGCGCGTACGACCGCATCGCCCGGCGTGTCAGCTCGTCGAGTTCCTTCCCGTCCGCCTGGGGCACCACCCGCTGGAGATTGCGCCGCAGCTGCCGGACACCGCCGCCGTCGCGCCGCACCGCCAGATCCGCGCCGAGCGAGAACAGCGCCGAGCCTGCCGAACGCGGCATCCAGCCCGCCAGCCGCCAGGCCGTCAGGTAGCCGAACGCGCTCAACCGCTCGGACAGCGACGTCATGGTCACGCTCCCCCTGGCCGCGCGTCACCGGATCCCGCTGCCCGCGCGGCCGCGGCCACCGCCGCCGCCCGTTGCAGCAGCGTCACCACCGACAACACGGCGAGCAGCCACAGCGACGCCTCGACCGCGTACGGCACGCCGAAGCCCTGCAGCCCGGTGCCGACCAGTGCGATGATCAGCCGCTCGGCCCGCTCGACCAGTCCGCCGTCCGCCTCGAGCCCCGACGCCTCGGCGCGGGCCTTGACGTACGAGATGACCTGGGCGAGGACGAGGCAGATCAACGCGGCGGCCGCGGCCCGCTCGTTCCCCGCGCGGACGAAGCACCACCAGGCGATCGCCGCGAACAACGCCCCGTCGACCAGCCGGTCGCAGGTGGCGTCGAGCACCGCGCCGAACGGGGTCCCGTAGCCGCGGGCCCTGGCCATCGCGCCGTCGAGCAGGTCCAGCATGGCGAAGCCCCACACCGTGAACGTGCCCCACAGCAGCATGTCGTTCGGGAAGAACACCAGCGCGGACACCATCGCGCACGCGGTGCCCACGACGGTCATGACGTTCGGGGTCAGCCCAGCCCTGACCAGCGCCTGGCCGATCGGATCGGTGACGCGGGAAACGGACGTACGCGCGAAGATGTTGAGCATCGGTTCTCTGTTGCACCTGGCTGCCGGTTCGGGTGGGCGTGCGAAGCCTATCGACACCGCCCGGCGCCGCCCGCGTACCCGCCCCCGACCCGCCGGGGTCAGCTGGATTTCGGCAGCTCCATGACCTCGCCCGCGTACTCGGCGGCCTCCTCGGCCGCGGCGGCCGCCGCGCACCGCGGCGAAAGCTGCCGCCGGATCGCGGCGCTGATCTCGCCCAGCACGGCCACCTGGTCCTCGGTCAGCGGGTCGAAGACGCTCTCACGGACGGCCTCGACGTGTCCGGGCGCCGCCTCCTCCAGCGCGGCGAAGCCTTCCTTCGTCAGCACCGCCCACGCCCCGCGCTTGTCGGTCGGGCAGGACTCCCGGCGGACCCAGCCGTTCGCCTCCAGCCGGGACACGGCATGGGACAACCTGCTGCGTGACGAACGTCGCTTGTCGGCGAGTTCGCTCATCCGCAGCCTGCGGCCGGGGGCCTCGGACAACGCGACCAGGACCTCGTAGTAGGTATAGGGCATGCCCGAATCGTGCTGCAGCTGGCCTTCCAGGTGCGCCTGGAGCATCGCGATCGCCTGACCGAATTCGCGCCAGACCTTCTGCTCCCCCGCCGTGAGCCATCGAGTTTCGGACATGGTTCCCATAGTACCTCTAGTTGAGGACTCAACTAGGTAACGCTACACTTCGGTTGAGCGCTCAACCATACGAGCGCGAACCTGGACCCACCACGCAGAACCACTGGAGACTTGATGACCGCCACCACGGAGATCCCCGGTTACATCGCCGGCAAGTGGACGATCGACACCGCGCACTCGAACATCGCCTACACCGTCAAGCACCTGGGCCTGGCGAAGTCGCGCGGCAACTTCACCGCGTTCACCGGCACCGTCGTGACCGCGGACGACATCCTCGAGTCGTCGGTGACCGTCGAGATCGACGCCGCCTCGGTGGCCAGCGGCGTCGACGGGCGCGACGAGCACCTCAAGGCGGAGGACTTCTTCCACGTCGCCGAGCACCCGACCATCACCTTCACCTCGACCGGGATCCGCGCCGAGGGCGGCGACGACTACCTCCTCGACGGCGAACTGACCTGGCGGGGCAAGACCGTCCCGGTGACGCTCGAGGCGGAGTTCAACGGCATCGGCGTCAACCCGGCCAACAACGACGCGACCACGCTCGGCGTGTCCGCCAGCACGACGGTCAACCGCCGCGACTTCGGCATCGGCCCGGAGGGCAACGCCTTCCTGTCCGAGAAGGTCAAGATCGACATCGAGCTGCAGGCCTACCTCCAGGGCTGAACTCGCCCCATGCCGTCAAGGCCACCTTACGGGCGCCGGACGTCCGCAAGGTGGCCTTAACGGCATTTCCCGGGGTCTACCAGGCGTCGGCGAGGAGTTTCCGTGTCTGGCCGAGTAGTTGCGGCAGCACCTTCGTGTGGCCCACGACCGGCATGAAGTTCGCGTCGCCGCCCCACCGCGGCACGACGTGCTGATGCAGGTGCGCGGCGATCCCCGCGCCGGCGACGACACCCTGGTTCATCCCGATGTTGAACCCGTGCGCGGCGGAGACCGCACGCACCACGCGCATCGCGTGCTGGGTGAACTCCGCGAACTCGCGGGTCTCCTCCGGCGTCAGGTCGGTGTAGTCCGGGATGTGCCGGTAGGGCACCACCATGAGATGACCGGGGTTGTACGGGTACAGGTTCAGCACCGCGTACACCAGTTCCCCGCGCGCCAGGATCAGCGCGGCCTCGTCATCCTTGCCCGGCAGCGAACAGAACGGGCAGCCCTCGTCCTTCCCTCCACTTTGGACGTAGGCGAGCCGGTGCGGGGTCCACAACCGCTGCAACGCGTCCGGGACCCCGATCCCGTCCTGCTCGACGAGACCGGGGCCTTCCGCTTCGCTCACCGAAGGATCGTCTCCAGCGCCTCGGCCGAGGGCGAACTGTTCTCGCGGCGGGCGATCCAGCCGGCGACGGCCTCCACCGCGTCGGCGACGGGCACGCCGTTGACCTGAGTGCCGTCACGGAACCGGAACGACACCGCGCCCGCCTCCACGTCCTTCGCCCCGGCCAGCAGCATGAAGGGCACCTTCTGCGTGGTGTGGGTGCGGATCTTCTTCTGCATCCGGTCGTCACTCGCGTCGACCTGCACGCGGATTCCCTTGGCGCGCAACGCCTTCTCCACGCCCTGCAGGTGCTCGACCTGATCGGCGGTGATCGGGATGCCGACCACCTGCACCGGCGAGAGCCACGCGGGGAACGCACCGGCGTAGTGCTCGGTCAGCACGCCGAAGAACCGCTCGATCGAACCGAACAGCGCGCGGTGGATCATCACCGGCTGCTGCCGCGAACCGTCGGCCGCGGTGTACTCCAGCTCGAACAGCTTGGGCAGGTTGAAGTCCAGCTGGATGGTCGACATCTGCCAGGTGCGGCCCAGTGCGTCCTTGGCCTGCACGGAGATCTTCGGGCCGTAGAACGCCGCGCCGCCCGGATCCGGCACGAGTTCGAGCCCCGAGTCCTCGGCGGCCACCCGCAGCACCTCGGTCGCCTCGGCCCACATCTCGTCGGTGCCGACGTACTTCTCGTCGTTGCGGGTCGACAGCTCCAGGTAGAAGTCGTCGAGACCGTAGTCGCGCAACAGGTTCAGCACGAAGTCCAGCAACGACTTCAGCTCGCCGGGCACCTGCTCGGGGGTGCAGAAGATGTGCGCGTCGTCCTGCGTCATACCGCGAACGCGGGTCAGCCCGTGCACCACGCCGGACTTCTCGTAGCGATACACCGAGCCGAACTCGAACATCCGCAGCGGGAGTTCCCGGTACGACCGCCCGCGCGAGCGGAAGATCAGGTCGTGGAACGGACAGTTCATCGGCTTGAGGTAGTAGTCCTGGCCCGGCTTGCGGACGTTGCCCTCGTCGTCCAGTTCGGCGTCCAGGTGCATCGCCGGATACATGCCGTCGCGGTACCAGTCCAGGTGCCCCGAGGTCTCGAAGAGCGTGCCCTTGGTGATGTGCGGCGAGTACACGAACTCGTAGCCCGCCTCGACGTGGCGGCGCCGCGAGTAGTCTTCCAGCTCCTGGCGGATGATGCCGCCCTTGGGATGGAACACGGCGAGCCCGGAGCCGATCTCGTCCGGGAATGAGAACAGGTCCAGCTCGGCGCCGAGCTTGCGGTGATCGCGCCGCTCAGCCTCGGCGAGCCGCTCCAGGTAGGCGTCCTGCGCCTCGGCCGACTCCCACGCGGTGCCGTAGATCCGTTGCAGCTGCGGGTTCTTCTCGCTCCCCCGCCAGTACGCCGCGGCGACCCTGGTCAGTTTGAACGCCGGGATGAACTTCGTGGTCGGCACGTGCGGGCCGCGGCACAGGTCGCCCCAGACCTTCTCTTTGGTCCGCGGGTCGAGGTTGTCGTAGATGGTCAGCTCGCCAGAAGCACTACTGTCGACCTCCATCACCTCAGAGGTGTCCACAGCGTCCACTTCGGACTTGAGGTCGACGAGCTCGAGCTTGAACGGCTCGTCGGCGAGTTCCTTGCGCGCCTCGTCGACGGAGTCGAACACGCGGCGGGAGAACTGCTGGGCGCCCTTGACGATCTGCTTCATGCGCTTTTCCAGCGCCTGCAGGTCTTCCGGGGTGAACGGGGTGTCGACGGCGAAGTCGTAGTAGAACCCGTCCTTCACCGGCGGCCCGATGCCGAGCTTGGCGTCCGGGAACTGCTGCTGCACCGCCTGGGCGAGCACGTGCGCCGCCGAGTGGCGGATGACGCTGCGGCCGTCCTCGGTGCTCGCCGCGACCGGCTCGACCTCGGCGTCGGCCTCAGGCGCCCACGAGAGGTCCCGCAGCTTGCCCTCGGCGTCGCGCACCACGACGACGGTGTCCGGCCCCTTGACAGGCAATCCCGCTTCGCGGACCGCGGCCCCGGCCGTAGTGCCCGCCGATACCACCACGCGCGCGGCGGGTACGACGGAAACTGGGGGCTGCTGGGACACGGTCGGCTCCTCGGAGACGGATGACGGAGATGCCAACTGCTGTTGACATCTCCGTCATGTTATCTGCCGCCGGTGCCCGGCCTCATCCGCATTACGCGAGGGACAACGCGCAGGTCAGAGCGACTCGACGACCTCGTCGAAGGACAGCCGAGGCAGGCGGTCGAACCACGGGTTCTCGCCCGGCTTGCCGATGTTCACCACGACGAGCGACTTCCACGGCCGGTCGGCGAAGAACTCCTTGTCCACGCCCTCGGCGTCGAAGCCGGTCATCGGGCCGGCGGCCAGCCCGGCGGCCCGCACGCCGATGATGAAGTAGCCGATCTGCAGCGCGGTGTTCAGCTTGGCGACCTCGACCCGGCCCGGCTCCTCGCTGAAGACGTCCTTGGCACCGGGGAAGTGCGGGAACAGCTGGGGCAGGTTTTCGTGGAAGTCGACGTCGGCGGCCAACACGACGGTCAGCGGGGCGGCCTCGGTCTTGGCGCGGTTGCCCTCGGACAGCAGCGGCAGGAGGCGCTGCTTCGCCTCGTCGGTGCGGATGACGAGCGCCCGCAGCGGCTGGGTGTTCATCGACGTCGGCGCCCACTTGATGAGCTCGTAGATCGCACGGAGCTGCTCATCGGTGACCTGCTCGTCGCTGAAGCTGTTCGCCGTGCGCGCCTCGCGGAACAGCAGGTCCTGGACGTCGGCAGGAAGCTGGAGGGCGGTCTCGGTCGTGGTCATGGGGCTGGTTCCTTTCACTCGCCGGTCTCCCATGACCAACCTAGTTGAGCGTTTCACTATTTCCCGGACGGCCGGATATGCGGTGGATCACAGCCGGAGACGACGACGGCCGCCGTCCCGGTCGGGGAAACGGCGGCCGTGCGAGGAAACGCGGGTGGGGCGTCAATAGGCTCCGTGGCCGAACACCACGGCGCGGAAGGTCTTCCAGAGGATCACCAGATCCAGGGCCAGCGACCAGTCCTCCACGTACCGCAGGTCCAGCCGGATGCTCTCGGCCCAGGTGAGGTCGCTGCGGCCGCTCACCTGCCAGAGCCCGGTGAGCCCCGGCTTCACCAGCAGACGGCGCCGCGCGTCCGGCGCGTACTTCTCCGTCTCCTCCGGCAGCGGCGGGCGCGGGCCGACGAGCGACATCCGCCCGGTCAGCACGTTGATCAGCTGGGGCAGCTCGTCGAGGGAGTAGCGCCGCAGGATCGCGCCCACCGGCGTCACCCGCGGGTCCCGGCGCATCTTGAACAGCGGCCCGGCACCCTCGTTGTCGGCTTCGAGCGCCGCCCGGATCCGGTCGGCGTCGGTGACCATCGTCCGGAACTTGAGCATCGTGAACGTCGCGCCGTCGCGGCCGACCCGGCGCTGACGGTAGATCACCGGGCCGCGGTCACCGAGCTTGACCGCGACGGCGATCACGAGCAGCAGCGGGAAAAGCAGCGTCAGCAGGAAGGCCGACCCACAGCGATCGACGATCTCCTTCACCACCCGGCGTCCGCCGCTGAAGCTCGGCGCGGTGACCCGCAGCAACGGCATGCCGAGCACACCGGAGACGTTGAGCCGGGGGCCGGCGACCTCCATCAGCACCGGCGCGACGACCATTTCGGCCGAGGTGCCCTCCAGGTCCCAGGCGAGCTGCTGCAGCCGGCGCGGGCTCCAGTACTGGTCCGCGGTGATCGCGACGACCCGGTAACCACCGCGGCGGACGTGCCGCGCCAGCTCGTCGAGCTCGCCGACCACGGGGACACCTTCTATCTCCCCGCTGTCGCGCTCGGCGCCGGTGCCGGACGTGCACACCGCCTCGACCCGCCAGCCGACGTGCGCCTCTTTACGGGTGCGCTCGATCAGGTCGGCGACCGTGTCCGCGCTCCCCGCGGCCATCACCGGAAGCAGGCACCGGCCGTGGCGGCGGCGCCGGTGCAGCACCTGGCGCAGCACGTACCGCTGAGGGAAGGCGACGAGCGCGATCGCCGGCACCACGATGAACACCCACGGCTGTACTTCCAGCGCCCCGAACAACAGCCCGCCGAAGGCGACGACGACCGCGGCGAGGATGAGGCCGCGGCCGAGCGTCCGGTACTCCTCCGCCCCCTCGCCGAGCACCCGCTGGCTCCACGCGCGGCTCAACGGCAGCGAGCACAGGACGGCGGCCGCGGTGCCGAACGCGTGCATGTCGTGCGGGGCGACCCGATCGATGATGTAGGCACTCACGGCGATCACCAGCGCGACCGCGAAAACGTCACTGCCGACCACCCAGGCCCAGTACCGTCTTTCCCACGCCGCGGGCATTGTTCTCGACAGCGGCGCCGTGCCGGGTTCGAGCACATCGGCGGGTTCGGCCGCTGTTTCCGCCGGGCGGGGAACAGCCTGGAGGTCGATGTGCGGCGGCGGTGTCCGAACCGTGGACGAAGGCCGCACCGACTCTTCCATCAGACCTCCCGAAACCAGGGAAATAGAGTCTCCGTCAGCACTCTGCGTGAACGAGAATGATTGCGCCGGGTAATCGGCACTCATCCTCGTCCTGGCGCCCAACGAGCGACGCTCGCCAAGGTATCGGCACCTCTCGGCGCTTCGTTACAAGGATTTTCCGCCACATCCCGAAGGTCGTCCCGGCGAAAGAATGGCGTCAATATAACGGGATGATGACGACTCGGAGTAAGACGTATCCCCTTCGATAACTACTGAACGTAGCAGGAAAATTCACCGCGGGCACAATGCGAGAGACTAACCGACCACGCCCCGCGGCCTGCCCCTCGACTCTCCATTGTGGACGATCGAGTTCCCGGCCGTCCACAATGGAACACCGGGGCGCGCGAAGGGTAGCCGGTAACCGTCCGGTGACACTTTCCGGAAACCTGTCACCGCGACACCTTTTCGTCACAGATCCGGCCCGTCCCGGGGAGCCGTCCGCCGCGGCGCGGGCGCGACTCACCGTGACCGCCGCCACGCGCGTTCTCAGTGGTCTGGACCGCACGCGAGCGCGGGAGTGCGCAGGATCACATCGGCCGTCCGAGGTCGTCCGCCGTCGCGAAGGGGGCGCTCCGGCCGCCGCGGCCGAGAGTGCCGCCGAGTGCGGGAAACCGGGGTGTGCCGAAGTGGCCGGGGAAAAGCGCGCAAGGCCCCGGACCTGCAGGTCCGGGGCCTTGTGGGGGTGGGCGATACTGGGATCGAACCAGTGACCTCTTCGGTGTGAACGAAGCGCTCTCCCGCTGAGCTAATCGCCCCCTCGCGGTGTGAAACAGACTCTACAACACGACTTTTGGGGGCCTGCAAACGGGTGGTTCAAAGCGACCACCCTCCGCATAACCGCAGGTACGGAGCGAACAACCCCGAGCTAACGGAGGTCATCGGGCCCCGGGGCCGCCCGACGCGCCGATCGGCGTCCGTGCGACGGTGCTATCGCACGGCGGCTAAACCGCGCAGTATGTACGTGTGGCCTGCCCGCAGGCGCACGCGAAGGCTGCGCGTCGTGGACGTTGACGAGCGCCACAGGGGGCCGATGACCCCAGACGGGTGATCTCCGGAGAACCCGCGATCGAATCGGCCTCCTGGCGCGTCTCACCATCGTCCTCGGTCGGCCGGGCCGGGAAGGGAGACGAAAGGTAGGACGATGCGCAACGATCACGTGACCCTCCGCTCGACGGCGGTCTTCGACCTGCTGGCGCCGCGGACTCCCGCGGTTCCGGTGAAGGTGGAGCTCCGCTACGACACCCGCGATCCCTACGCGGTCGTGGCCGCCTTCCGCACCGGCCGCGCAGGCTGGGTCGAGTGGGTTTACGCGCGCGACCTCCTCGCGGACGGCCTGCTCGCCGACGCGGGTGACGGGGACGTCCGCATCCGCCCCTCGGTCGAGGATCCCGAGTCCGTGCTCATCGAGCTCAACTCCCCCTCCGGGCACGCCATGTTCGAGGCGTCGGCCCAGGAACTCGCCGACTTCCTCGACCGCACCTACGACGTCGTGCTGCCGGGCAACGAGCATCTGTGGGTCGACGTCGACGACGCGCTCACCCACCTCATCCCGAACGATCTGGCCTGATCAACCGGCCCGCGGCGGCGAGATGACACCCCGGTGTCGGACCGGTTTCCCGGATCCGATAATGTACTTACACACCACGGAGACGGGGCAAGGAACAAGGCCGGGGGCCTTGAACCGGAAGCCCGGATCCGCGGAAGTGCGGACGTAGCGCAGCTGGTAGCGCATCACCTTGCCAAGGTGAGGGTCGCGGGTTCGAATCCCGTCGTCCGCTCGGAAGGCTCGCGAGCCTTGCACGGTGGAGTGGCCGAGAGGCGAGGCAACGGCCTGCAAAGCCGTGTACACGGGTTCGAATCCCGTCTCCACCTCGCGCGATTAGCTCAGCGGGAGAGCGCTTCCCTGACACGGAAGAGGTCACTGGTTCAATCCCAGTATCGCGCACCACTCGGGTTGTGCTGTTCAGAGGCGTCCCCTTCGGGGGCGCCTCTTTCCCGTGCTCGTGGTGCGTGCTGACGCGGGGGGGGGGGGGGCGCCCCGCCCCCCCCCACCCCCACGGTGCGGTCGGTTCCTGAACCAGCGTGGTCGCCCTGCAAAGCGTGGTCGCCTTGGCGCTCGTTGGGCAGCAACGCCGTCACCGACGACCACCAGCGGGCTTCGAGTGCCTGCAGGATCTGGTGGCGCATCTCCGGTGTCACGTGGTCGTAGATCCGGCCCATGCCCTTCATCTTCTGGCCGAGCCGGGCACGGCGGGCCACCTCGGGGATCCCGTCTTCGGCCAGCCAGGTCGAGTGGCTGTGCCGTCCTTCGTGGAACGTCAGGCCGGGCCGGATGGGCGGGACCACCATGCCTGTCTCCGTGCCGTCCCATACCGGTCGCCAGAACCGGCCCCGGAAGTTCGACCACCGCAGCGGATTCCCCTCGGGAGTCGAGAACACGAACGGGTACCGGTGGCTGTCCATCAGCTCCTCGTAGAACACCGCGATACTCGGCGGCAGCTCGACCGACCGGATTCCGGCCGGCGTCTTGGTACGGCCCTTCTTCCTCGCCTTCCGACGCCGCGGTGTCGCCGGACGGGTCGGCCCCGGACGCGCCCCGGCACCGTCGATGTGGACTCCGGCGATGTCGACGTTCTGGGCGTCTACGACCTGAACGACGTTATCCGGCACTAGCTGCGTGCCCGGTTCTGGGCCAGAACCATTCCTGGACGTCCTGGTTCACGTCCTGAACGTCCACTGGCACAGCGATACCGTGCCCTGGACCCTGATCCGGGACACCGCGAGCACACGCGGAGCCCACTACCCGACCCGCGACGCCGTCAACCGCGCCCTCATCGAACATCTCGGCGAACACGCACCGCAGCAGCAGAAAAACCGGGCAGGGTGGAGCTATCCGACGATCGAACTGTGGGCCGCGGTCAACACCGCCTATCTGCGTGCCGGGCAGACACCGGCTTTCAACGTCAAACTCGACCTGCTCAAGAAGTTCGTCACCGTCCTCGCCCAGTCGCTGGACACCCTGGACGCACTCGGCACACCGGTCGAGCACTACACCCAGCGCGCGTTCGTGACCGCCCTCCGCGCGAACAACGTCGCCGTCCCCACCCAGCTCGTCCCCCGGATGTGGTGGCTACTGCGCAACCACGCCGACGACGCCCGCACCTGGATCACCACCCTCGACACGCACGCGCCGACATCATGACCGGGGCAGCACGGTCGAGAACGACGGCGCACCGGTCGCGCGGTTACTGTGGACGTTGACCCCGGCGCCCACCTCCCCCTCGGAGCGCCGGGTCCCCTTGTGAGCTTGCCTACGTCGATTGTCGAAGCGAGGTTCGTCCACGAGCGTCACGAAACCGACGACTGCCGGCGATTTCGCTGGCCCTGTTCGCCATCCTGGGGACTCGACGGGGAGTGTTCCAAGATCGGTGTTTCCGGCCCGACACGCCGGGCTGAGGTCCGGCGGGATGGGCACTGTGAGTGATGACATCGGACCTTGTGAGTCCACGCAAGAGTGATTCCAAGCCGGCGCGGGAGCTGTCGCCGGAGCAGGCCGCCGCGGCGGCGATGGTGGCCGAGGCGAAGGCCCGAGGGCTGGCGTTGACCGGTCCTGACGGGTT
>NZ_JBHYIQ010000098.1:0-38511 GCF_042739895.1 Amycolatopsis sp. NPDC059021 | reverse complement strand
CCCGGCGGGGTGTGGCGGCCGGCGGCGTGGGGGTGCGGGGGCCCGGTCGATTCCACCCCCCCGCGCGCGCCCCCGCCCCTCCCGTCCAGCGGGACGCCGTCACCTGATCAGCGGTCGCCCGCTTCCGGCGCTCCGGCGCACTGTTTTCGGTATGCGACGGCTACTGGGGTTGACCGCGGCGGTTGTGCTCACCTTCGGCACCCTCACGACGGCGAGCGGCGCGCACCAGGCACCGACGCCGGGCGGCTGGGCAGGCACCTGGTCCGCGGCGCCCGCGGCGGGCGTGCCGAACACCCCGGACGGCTATCCGAACTACTCCATCCGCAACGTGGTCCACACCAGCGTCGGCGGCACCGGGGTGCGCGTCCGGCTGTCCAACCTCTTCGGCACGGCGCCGCTGACGTTCGGTCACGTGACCGTCGCTCTGGCGTCCACTTCGGACAGTCCACGTGCGACACCGGGATCGGTGCGGACGCTGACCTTCGGCGGATCCGCCACGGTGGTCGTGCCATCCGGTGCCGACGTGCTCAGCGACGCGGCCCCGCTGCGGGTCCCGGCCGACGCCGATCTGCTCGTCACGACCTTCGTGCCGCACAAGTCCGGCCCGGTGACCTTCCACCCACTCGCCCAGCAGACGTCGTTCTTCACCCGCGCCGGCGACTTCGCCGCCGAGGAGTCCGGCGCGTCGTTCACCGAGCGGACCGCGGTATGGCACTACGTCAGCGGCGTGGAGGTCCAGAACGGGGGCCAGGGCGCGGTCGTGGCACTCGGCGACTCGATCACCGACGGCGCGGGCTCGAAAGCCGGGGCGAACCACCGCTGGCCGGACTACCTCAGCGACCGGCTGCGCGCGGCGAACCGGCCGCTCGGGGTGCTGAACGCGGGCATCAGCGCCAACCGCCTGCTGCTCGACGTTCCCGGTTCCGGGGCGGGTCGCAACGCGCTGGCCCGCTTCGGCCACGACGTGCTGGGCTTCGGCGGCGTCCGGACGCTGATCGTGCTCGAAGGCATCAACGACATCCAGCAGGATCCGCACCAGACCGACCCGGCGCGGATCATCTCCGCCTACCGCCAGCTCATCGGGCAGGCGAAGGCCCACGGGATCCGCGTCCTCGGCGCCACCCTGACCCCGTTCAAGGGCTGGCGCGTCTACAACGAGAACCTGGAACGGACGCGGCAAGCGGTCAACGCCTTCATCCGTACCGGTGGGGCGTTCGACGGCGTCGCCGACTTCGACGCCGCGGTGCGGGATCCGGCCGATCCGCTGCGGATGCTGCCCGCCTACGACTCCGGCGATCACCTGCATCCCGGCGACGCGGGCTACCAGGCGATGGCGGCTGCCATAGACCTCAACCGGCTGTAGGCGTCCGGCGCGGCAACGCGAGCACGGCCGCCAGGCTGATCAGCCCCACCGCGACCATGTACAGCGACACCGACAGCGAGGTCTTGGTGGCGTCCTGCAAGGCCGTCGCGATCAGCGGCGCGAACCCGCCGCCGAGCACCGCGCCCACGGCGTACGAGAACGACGCGCCGCTGTAGCGGTAGCGCGGCTCGAACAGCTCCGCGTACAACGCCGCCTGCGGCCCGTACGTCAGGCCGAGGCCGATGTTCAGCACCACGACGGCGACGCCGAGCAGCCACGCGGCACGGGTGTCCACGAGCCAGAAGAACGGGACCGACCACACCACGAGCAGCACCGACCCCAGCAGGTACACCGGCCGCCGCCCGACGCGGTCGGACCAGATCGCCGAGCCCACGATGCTCACCAGCCAGGTCACGCTGCCGACGATCACCACCACGAGCATCGTGGTGCGGCTGACCTTCAGCACCGAGGTGCCGTACGAAAGCAGGTAGGCGAGGAACACGTACCCGATCGCGGTGTTGGCGATGAAGCTCCCGGACGCGATCAGCAGCTCCTTCGGCCGCTCGCGCAGGACGTCGAGCATCGGCTTGGTGCTGCGGGCCCGCTCGTCCCGCAGCGTGGCGAACACCGGTGACTCCTCGATCCGCAGCCGGATCACCAGGCCGACCGCGACCAGCACGATGCTGAACAGGAACGGCAGCCGCCAGCCCCAGCTCTCGAACTGGGCCTTGGTCAGCGCCGCGTCGAGCACGAAGAACACCAGCTGCGCCAGGATGAGCCCGGCCGGGACACCGATCTGCGAGAACGAGCCGTACCGCCCGCGACGTCCCTCCGGCGCGTGTTCCACGGCCATCAGCGCCGCGCCGCCCCATTCGCCGCCCGCGGACAGGCCTTGCAGCAGCCGCAGCGCCAGCAGCAGGATCGGGGCCGCCACGCCGATCGTGCCGTAGGTCGGGAGCAGGCCGACCCCGACCGTCGCGACGCCCATCAGCACCAGCGACAACACCAGCATCGCCTTGCGGCCGATCCGGTCGCCGAAATGCCCCCAGACGATGCCACCGACCGGGCGCGCGAGGAATCCGACGCCGAGGGTCGCGAACGCGGCGAGGGTGCCGGACGCCGGCGAGAGCGTGGTGAAGAACTGGCGTCCGAACACGAGCGCGGCCGCCGTGCTGTAGATGAAGTAGTCGTACCACTCGATGGTCGTGCCGATGGCGCTCGCCACCGCCACCCGCCGCAGCTGCGCCGGTTCCGTCTTCAGTTGCACCACCGTGGCACCCCCAGGTTCCCGCCGACCACCTCGTCGGCCGTGCGACATGATGACACGGCCGATCGCCCCGGTCGACCCGTCCGGGTGAAGGGCGCGGCGGCTACCGGCGATCGTCGGGCTCGGGCCCGGCGAGGTCGTCGGCCAGGAGGTCCATCAGCAGCCCGTCGTGCCAGGTGCCGTCGCTGCCCCGCTCGTAGCGGCGCATCGTGCCGACCGGGCGGAAGCCCAGCGACTTGTACAGCCGGATCGCCTGCTCGTTCTCCGCGGCGGGGTCGATCACCAGCCGGTGGTGGCCACCCTCGGTGAACAGGTGGAGCGCGAGCGTGCGGATCGCGTCGGCGCCGAGGCCGCGGTGCTGCCAGTCCGGGTGCAGGGCGATGTCGATCCCGGCGTGCCGGTACTGCGGATCGGTCTTCTC
Organism: Amycolatopsis sp. NPDC059021; assembly: GCF_042739895.1. Classification (NCBI taxonomy): domain Bacteria; kingdom Bacillati; phylum Actinomycetota; class Actinomycetes; order Pseudonocardiales; family Pseudonocardiaceae; genus Amycolatopsis; species Amycolatopsis sp. NPDC059021. The sequence goes on along the minus strand of NZ_JBHYIQ010000098.1, from coordinate 35,460 downwards.
GAACGCGAGCACGACCCCGACCGTGGCGCCCTCGAACTCGATCGCGAACGTGCTCGTGTCCTCCTCCGGGTCGACCAGGTACTTCACCTGCTCGGCGACCGGCTCCTCGGCGTCCGCCCACCAGCGGGCCACCTCCGGATGCGACAGGATCTCCTCGAAGCGGACAGCGTCCGCCGCGCCGGCGGGCCGGAGGCGGACGCGGTCACCGATGATCTGGCCAGCAGCGGTCATCGGACCAGTTTCGACCCCCATCCGCCCGCTGTCGACCCGAAGCGCGTCCGCCCGGTCCTTTGTAGACCCCTGCACCCGGGCGCCCACAGCGAAACCACAGCAAGACACAGGGAACCTACAGCTCGTTCCGGGCGACGACGGGCCCGCTCCCGGCGTTCAAAGGGGCATGAGCAGACGGATCCGCTGGACACTGGCCGGGGCGGGAATCTCGGGGCTGGTGCTCACCTCGGGGTTGTTCGTCACCGCGGGCGCGCACCCGATCGCCGATCCGCCACAGCCCCGGCCGTCGCCCGTCGCCTCGGTGTCCCCGGTTCCGCCCAGCCCGTCTTCGAGCACGCCGGCCACCACCTCGCCGGCTCCCCCGCCCAGCCCGGACGAGATCGCGGCGGCGGTCACCAGCGCCGTGCAGGCCGCGTCGCCCGGCACCCAGGCCGGCTTCGTGATCCGCGACCGCGACACCGGGCGGACCCTCGCCGCCTCGGGCGCCGGCCAGGCGTACTACACGGCGTCCGTGGTGAAGCTGCTCATCGCCCTCGACGTCGTGCACAACGGCGGCTGGCACGTCCCGGACGCCGCCACGGTCGCGGATCTGACCGACATGCTCGCCGGGAGCAACGACGCCGTCGCCTCGCAGCTGTGGGAGGAGGACGGCGGGAGCGACATCGTCACGCGGATGGCGGAGCTGATCGGGCTCACCGCCACCACGCCCGCCGACGATCCCGGCCAGTGGGGCATGGCCCGCACCAGCCCCGACGACGTCGTCCGCGTCTACGACTACCTGGAGGACACCGTCCCGCACGACGTCGCCCAGCCGGTCCTCGCCGCGCTGGCCGACGCCCGCTCCACCGCCGACGACGGGTACCAGCAGTATTTCGGGATCCCGGACGGGCTGCCCGGATCGAACTGGGTGATCAAGCAGGGCTGGATGATCCTGGACTCCTCGCTCGTGCTCAACACGACCGGGGTCGTCGACGGCCGCTACGTCGTCGCCCTGCTGACCGAGCAGCCCGCCGGCACGGCCGACGCCACGGCCCGCGCCGCCGTCACGGCCGGGATCGCGGCCGCCGCACCGGCCCTCACCGCGCCCGCGCCGACAGGCTGAGCACCGCGGCTGTCCACAAAGGACATCGAGTCAGGACACCCGGGCTCCCACCTCTCGGGAGCGCTCGATGTCCGGGCCGCGGTAAAGCCGTTCGGGGATGCTCGCGAGCGTCGACGGCCGCAGCTTGGGGCCGAGCCCGTACAGCTCCTGGAAGCTCATGATCAGCGGGCGCCAGGCGTCCGGGTCGATCCGGTTGTCCGTGCCCGCCATGCGGACGTCGTCGTGCACGCCAACCCGCTGCACGCGCACCTCGATGGCGACGATTCCGCCGCGCTGCGCCTCGTCGTCCTCCGCGATCGGGTGCACCCCTTCGACGACGGCCTCCATCACGACCGGGCATTCCGCGACGCGCGGCGCCTCGACGGTCTCCGCCGCGATCGGCGTCAGGCCCGCGCGGCCGAACTTGTCCGGCTCGTACCGGTAACCCCGCTTCTGCTTGTTCGGCGGCACCGGGTCGGATCCGGTGGTCAGCGCGAGCCGGTCGACGGCGTCCGCGAGCGCGTCCGAGGGCAGGTTGAGCACGCATTCGCCGGTGCGCAGCATGTTCTGCGTGGTCTTCGAGCGGGCGCCGAGGCCGAGCATGGCACGCCAGCCGAGCCAGAACACCGAGGACATCGGGGCCAGGTTCGCGGTGCCGTCCTCGTTGCGGGTCGAGATCAGCACGACCGGCGTGCCGAAGTAGAGGATGCCGGGTTCGATCGGGGTGTGTACTGGGGAATTCACGTTCACACCGGCCAGTCTGCTGTCCGGCGCGGACGTCCGGCTGGCGGTAATCGGACGTGGCGATCACCGCCCGCCGTCCGCTACCGCCCGGCCATCGGCACGACCGCCCCGTTGTGGTGACCGTTGCGCCGGTCGTCCCCCGGGACGGCGCGTGCCCGGCCCGGCCGCTCGCCGCGGCGCGGTGCCGGCGTGGCCACCCCGGCGGGCCGCTGCCGGTCGAAGGGCAGGATCCGCCGCGACGACGTCCGGTCGGCCACCCGCAGCGACTGCGCCGAGACCAGCCATTCCTCGGCGGGTTCGGCGATCTCGAGCAGCAGCGCCTCGAACTCCGAACGCGTCGTCTCCAGGATGTGCGGCGCGGCGAGCCAGCGCAGCACCTGCCTGCCGGTGACCGCCATCCGCTGCCGCGGCGAGGAGATCAGCCGCTCGTCGAAGTAGCGGATCAGGACCTCGTCGACGGTGTCCCACGCGCTGGTGGCGCCGAACAGGTCGAGCACGTCCTCCGCGCCGAGGATCGCGAACGCCTCCGCCAGCAGCTGCATGACCTCCACGCGCAGCACGTTGAGGTGGCCGTAGGAGGTGAACTTCAGGTTGTTGCGCAGGTCGAGCCCGCTGCGGCGGACCACCGCGATACTGCCGAAGCTCGGGTCGTTCGCCCGTTCCCTGATCACGTCGGAGACCCGCTTGTCCCGCCAGAACAACGCGACCTGGTTGTTGAACTGGGTGAACAGCTGGTGGAAATCGGTGTTCGGCCGCGCGTTCGCCGAGCCGAGGCCGCGGCCGTAGCCGAGGACGCGCCGGTACGCGCTGAGCCGGTCCTTCTTGGTGTAGCGCAAGACATCCCGGCGGTCGAAGCGGTACAGGCCGAACGCGCCGGGCCCGTCCGAAAGCCGGATCGCGCCGCGCTGGAACAGTTCCTGCAGCTTCTGCACGACCCGGAACACCCCGCTCGCCTCGTGCTGCCACAGGTAGTACAGATCGCCGACGGCGATGATCCGTTCCGACGCGACCGTCTCGTCGTAGGGTTCGACGCCGGGCGGCATGCTGGTCTGGCCCAGATCGCCCGCCGCCTTGTCGCCGAGGCCGACGAGCTGCGCGAGACCGCCGTCCGGCGGGCCCGGCTTCGCGCGTTCCGCGAGTTCGACGGCGCTGAGCATGTCGTCCAGCTGCTTCAGGATCGCGTCGCCCAGTTTCGGGTCGCTGCCCAGCTCGTTCGACAGTTTGCCGGCGACCTGGCCGCGCAGCGCGGCCACCCGGTCGAACAGTTCCCGGTATTCCTTCTCGGTGCCCATCACGTTCCTCCAAGTTGCCGGGGCCGGCTACTGCCCGGTCCGCTTCCGTGGTGTCCGGGGTTTCTGCGGCGTGTCCGCGTCCGGAGCCTCGACCTGCTCCGGGGTGACGCCTTCGCGGAGCTGGGAAACCGGCGGTACCGGCGGCGTCCTGCCGGAGGACGGCGACGTCGGAGCGGGAGGCGGCCCCGGCGGGACCGGCTGCGGCTGGGGCGGCGCCGGCGGTGGTCCGGGCGGCGGTGTCGAGCCACCGGGACCGCTGGGGCCGGGGCCGTCCGGTCCGCCGGAATCGGTCCCCTCCGGACCCCGGATCGGCTGGGCGATCCGGACGATCTCCTGGAGGTGGTCGTCGAGTTCGTCGATGGCCCGCTGCACCCGCGAGCTGAAGAAGCCCGGCGGCAGGGTCGCGCGGTAGTTGCCGGGGACGTCGCGGTTGTCGCCGTTGGGGCTCTGCCTCGGCAGGAACGCGACGATCCGCTGGAGCCGCACCGCGACCTGGAGGAACGCCGTGCTGACGCCCTCCTTGCCCGCCGACTCGATCAGCTGGCCGCCTTCGAAGGTGGCGAAGTCGCGGACCCAGCGCAGCAGCCCGCCCAGCGACATCGAGCCGCCGTCGGGATCGGGCACCCGCAGCACCTCCAGGTCCGCCTGCTGGATGTAGACCAGCCGGAGCATGTCGACGACCTCGTCGACCTGCTGCGCGGTGGCCGCCAGCAGCTGCGAGAGCGCCACGACCGCGGGGCCGAAGAACGGCGATCCGCCCGGCGGCTGATTGAACGGGTCGATCCGGTCACGTGCGTCACGCCAGCCTCGGAACAACGAGACCACCCAGTCCGTCAGTGTGATGAAGGAGGTCTGGATCCGCTCCTCCTCGATGGTGTTCACCTGGCCGCCCACCAGCCCGAAGGCGTCGCGCAGCTGGCCGAGATGGCCGCCGACGCGATCGGGATCGGTGCCGGGCGGCACCGTGTACGCGGCCGCGTTTCCCAGCAGCAGCAGGAAGAACTGGTCGACCCTCGGTACCCGGATGAGCGGGCTCTCCAGTTCCTGCCGGATCTGCTCGAGGTCGTGCCGGACCAGCGACCGGAAGCCTTCGGCGTTCTCCGGGTCCGAGTTCGTCCGAAGTGGACGGAGCGAGTCCAGCAGGGCGACCGAGTCCTTCACCGCGCTCCTCGCGCGCGCCGCCATCGAGGCCTGGCCGCCGGTCACCGCGCCCAGATCGGCCTGGATCGCGTAACCCCGCGGCGTCCACGTCGCCTCGGTGTGGCCGCGGACCTCGGTCAGCGTGAAGCTCCCGGTCAGCGCGGACACGAACCCCTTCGTGTCGCCCTCCCGCCACTTCCAGCCCAGCACGTCACCGATCGCCTGTTCGGCGAGCTTGCCGGGGTTGACCGGCGCGACGGTCAGCTGGCCGGGCGGGATCGGATACGCGCTGTCAATGTCCTGCGGTCGCGGCAGCGTCGCGCCGCGGTCATCGTTGTTCGTCATCGGATGCCCCACACTTGTCGAGTTCGGCCACTTCTCCTACTTCCCGCCAGCAACGCAGCATCGCCGTTTCCGCGTCCGCCAGTGGTTCCGCGCAGCGGTCCACGCCGTGCCGGACGCTTTGTGCCCAGCCGCGCCACTCCGCCCCGCGCCCGCGCACCGCGCGCATCAGCTCGCTCACCGGGGTGTACGCGCTGAATTCGTCGTCGAGCCGGCGCCGCGTCCGCAGCAGCGCCGTCGCCGCGGCGTGCAGCGGCCCGGCCCCCGGCCGCGCCTCGATCGCGCGCACGGCGAGCACCAGGTCGGCGGAGCCGTCGGTGACGGCCTCGGCGAGGTGATCGGCCAGTGCGAGCCCCACCCCGGCGGGGCGATCGGTCACGACGCTAACGCCCAGTTCGCGCCATACCTCGGCCAGCCGCCGGATCTCCTTGCCCAGCAAGGCGAATTCGCCGGCCAGCGTCATCGCGACTCCCTCCCCAGTTCCTCCATGAAGTAGCCGACCAGCCGCTTCGGCGGTGCCATCCGGTGCGCGAGCGCGAACCGGACCGCGCCGATGAGGAACCGCTCCGGCACCACCCCTGGCGAGACGCCGTTCGCCAGCCGCTGCGCCGATTCCTCGATCATCGCCTGCTCCTTCGGCTCGAAGCGCAGGACTTCGGCCAACGCCCGGTGCCCGAGCGAGGGGAACGACGTGAAGCACATGGCGTCGACCACGGCCGGGATGGCGCGTCCCGCCGTGGCCAGCAGCCCGGCCGGCGCGTCGAGGAGCTTCGGGCGCGGATACAGCCGGTGCCACAGCCGCGCGTAGCCCTCGGCCCGTTGCGGAAAACCCATGCGCCGCAACAGTTCGACGGACAGCTTCCCGCGCAGGTACGGGATCGGGTGCACCGCGCGCGGGGTGAACCCCATCGACTCCGCGCCGGTCCGGCCGATCACGTCGAACAGCGAGCCGACGATCTCCGGGCCGCCGAGCAGCAGCCCGGACAGATCCGCGAAGGTCTCCCGGTTCCAGCGGACCCAGACCGCCACCAGCGGACGCGGGATCCCCGCCTCGGTCAGGCGCGCGGCCACCTGCAACGGGATCGCCCTCGCCAGGCCGAGATCGTTCTGCAGGTTGTGGCTGACCTCGTGCAGGACCGCGCCGAGCGTCCACGGATTCACCAGCCGGTGATACGGCAGCTGGATCAGCGGGAACGGGTTGAGCCGGTTCGCCAGCCGCCGCACCGGGATCCCGCGCCGCGTGGTGGCGGGCCCGGCACCGGTCTTGAGGTAGCAGAACGGCGGCGGCGACGGGATCGACCGCCAGCTGCCGATGCCGAGGTACGCGTACTGGTAGCAGTCCAGCGCGACCCGGTCGCAGGCGACCAGCCACGGGGCGAACGCGCCCTGCCGCTGGTTGAACAGGTCCAGGTAGAAGTCCCACACCCGCTCGGTGGTCTGCACCCAGCGATGCGCGCGTGACTTCGTGTACAGCAACCCCTCCAGCTGCGCGGCGGAGGGATTCCCCGCCGCGCTCTCCGCCGCCCGGCGAGCCGCTCTCGTCGCCGTGTACAGCGGCGCGCGCAGGGTCGACATCATCGCGTTGACCGCGGCCAGATGGGCCCGGCTCGGCCCGGTGGCCGGATCGCCGAACTCGGACCACCGGAACGGCCGCAGGGCCGCCAGATGCCGTTCGACGTTGGTCGCCTGGGTCAGCACCCAGGTGCGCAGTTCCTCGTCGGCTGCCGGTGTGGTGAGCGTTCGCCGCGCCCGCCGGGACCCGGTGAGCGCGACGAGGTCACCGGACGCGGCGGAACGCGGGCTAACGGCGGCGCGCACGGCCCCGGCCGCGCCGCTGCTGCCTGCCTCCGCGTGCCCTGGCCCGCACCGGCTGCCGGCGGTGGCCGTGGCCGTGCCGCCGGGCGTGTGCCGGCCGGTGCCCGCGCCGTCGCTGCTGCGGACGGCCGCGGTGCCGGCGCTGCTGGCGCCGCGAGTGCTCGGCGGCGTGCACGGCGTGGCCCACCAGCGCGCGGGACACGGTGTGGGCGTCGATCGGCCTGCCCGCCGCGTAGTGCTTGCCGAGCGTGCGGACCGTGCGCCCGAGGATCTTGGGCACCTGGCGGACGGCGGCACGGGTGGCGGGCCTGCTCCACAGCTTCTTGCCGAGATTGACCGCCCCGCGAATGATCTTCGGCGCGTACTTCGCGATATGCGGCGCCGCCCATTTCGCGGCCTGGAAAGCCAGCGGGGCGAGCGCGCCGAGGAATGCTTCCGCCTCTTCCTCCGATTCCGCGTTCTCCGCCTGGAAAGCGAGCTGCGCCATCATTTCCGCGTCGGAGTAGATGCGGCGGGCAGGGTTCGAGAAATCCTCGCCTTCGAGTTCGAATTCGGTCTCCAGCTCCCGGACGAGCGTCTCGAATTCGGCTTCGTCCTCGTCTTCGTATTCGAAGTACGCCTCGTCCTCGAGCTCGTCCTCCAGTTCGTGGGCGAGCCCGCCGAGCTCGTCCTCGTCCTCATCCTCGTCTTCGTATTCGAAGTACGCCTCGTCCTCGAGCTCATCTTCCAGCTCGTGGGCGAGCCCGCCGACCTCGCTCTCGAACTCGTCCTCGAGCTCGCGAGACAGTTCGTCTTCCAGCTCGCCCTGAATGGCCGGGTAACGGCTCATGATGTTCCTCCTTGACTGCATGACCGGTGAAGAAGCCCAGATCCGTGAGATCCCCGGCGCGAAGCGTCGGTGAGCGCTGACCGTCAGTGCACACGGCGGGCAGGTCATCGGGTAGTCACACGTTCACTCGCAGCACGAGGGCGGTAGTTCACCCGGGTGTCACACGAATCGACGATGTGGAATGGCCGCTTTGCGGGTTTCCTGGTCAGTAGGGAACCGGGGGAACTCTGGGGGAGGCAGGACATGTCGGCTCAAGCCACGACCACGTCCGAACCACGAACACGCACGGCCGCCAGGGGGCGGCCGCCGGAAAGACACGAGGAGCCCGTCGACGACGAGCTGGTCCAGCACCTGGTCCGCGCGCTCGTGCGCCGGGTGTCCGAGCTGGCCGATCCGGACGCGGCACGGCGGCGTCCGCTGCTGGACTGCGCGGAACTGGGCGTCCGGTGCCTGCTGGTCCCGATCGCGCCCGCCGCCCACGACGTACTCAGCCCGCGCGAGCACGAGATCGCGCGCATGGTCGGGCTCGGCTACACCAACCGGGCGATCGCGACCGTGCTCGACATCAGCCTGTACACCGTTTCGGCGCACATGCGGCGCATCTTCACCAAGCTCGGCGTCGGCACCCGTGCCGCTATGGTGGCCGTGCTGTCCGACTCCGCCGAGCCGTACCCGGTCCAGGAAGCCGGCGCCGACCCGGTCCGGCCACTCCCGGCCTGAAGCTGCTGAAGGGGACTTTCCTCGCATCGCATGCGACGAAAGTCCCCTTCAGCGCGTCCTGTGAGAGGAAAGTCCCCTTCAGCTCGCGTCAGGCGATACCGGCCTGGCGCAGGGCGCGCGCGGTGAGCACGCGCGCGAGGTGCCGCCGGTATTCGGCGCTGGCGTGTGCCTCGTCCGGGGGCGAGGTGCCCTCGGCGGCGAGCGCGGCGGCGTCGGCGGCCGAAGCACCGGCCGCCAGCGCCTCCTCGGTCGCGCGAGCGCGGATCGGCGTGCCCGCCATGTTGACCAGCGCGACCGCCTTCCCCGCGACCACGACCCCGACGATCGCCCAGTCGATCGCGCGCCGGGTGAACTTCTCGAAGCCCCAGCCGATCCCGGTCTGCCGCGGCACCCGGATCTCGGTGAGCAGTTCGTCCGGTTCCAGCGGCGTGGTGAACGGGCCGACGAAGAACTCCGCCGCCGGGATCCGCCGCTCCCCCGACGGTCCGCGTGCCACGAGGACGCCGTCGCAGGCCAGCACCGCCGCGGGCAGATCCGCCGCGGAGTCGGCGTGGGCGAGCGAACCGCCGAGCGTCCCGCGATGCCGGACCTGCTGGTCCCCGACCGAACCCGACACGTGCGCCAGCAGCGGCGCGTGCTCGGCCAGCACCGGGTCGTGCTGCAGGTCGTGGTACCGCGTCAGCGCCCCGATCGCGAGCTCGTCCCCGTCGAGCCGCACGTACCGCAGCTCGTCCAGCGGCGCGATGTCGACGACGACCTCGGGCGCGGCGAACCGGAGTTTCATCAGCGGCAGCAGGGAATGCCCGCCGGCGAGGACCTTCGCCTCGTCGCCGTGCTCGGACAGCAGCGCCAGCGCTTCGTCCACAGTGGACGCCCGGTGATAGGCGAACGCGGCGGGGATCACCGCTCCACCTCCTGCCCGGACGCCTCGATCACGGCGCTGACGATGTTGTGGTACCCGGTGCAGCGGCACAGATTGCCTTCGAGACCCTCGCGGACCTCGTCGCGGGTCGGCTTCGGATTATGCGCCAGCAGCGACACCGACGCCATGATCATCCCCGGCGTGCAGAACCCGCACTGCAACCCGTGCTGCTCGCGGAACGCCCGCTGCACCGGGTGCAGCTCGCCGCCGGGCTCGGCCAGGCCTTCGACCGTGGTGACGGCGTGCCCGTCGGCCTGCGCGGCGAGCACCGTGCACGATTTCACCGACTCGCCGTCGAGCAGGACCGTGCAGGCCCCGCACGACGTCGTGTCGCAGCCGATGTTGGTGCCGGTGAGGCCCGCGGTGTCCCGCAGGAAGTGCACGAGCAGCGTGCGGTCCTCCACCTCCTCGGCCACCGGGCGGCCGTTGACCTCGATCCCGACCTTCACTGCTTTCCCGCCTTCCTCGCCTCGTCGAGTGCCGCCCATACCCGCATCGGGGTCGCCGGCATGTCCAGGTGCCGGACCCCGTACGGCGCCAGCGCGTCCACGACGGCGTTCTGCACCGCCGGCGTCGATCCGATGGTCGCCGCCTCCCCGATTCCCTTGACCCCCAACAGGTTTCGCGTCGTCGGGGTCGCCAGGTCCACCAGCTCGAAGTCCGGCAGCTCGGTCGCGGTGATGAACGAGTAGTCGGCCAGCGTCGCCGTGGTGGGGTTGCCCTCGGAGTCGTAGTTCATCACCTCCAGCAACGCCTGCGCGACACCCTGGCCGAGCCCGCCGTGCCGCTGGCCCCGGAAGGTCAGCGGGTTGACCACCGGGCCCGCGTCGTCGGCCGCGATGATCCGCCGCAGCACGACCTTCCCGGTCTCGGTGTCCACCTCGACCACCGCGAGGTGCGCGCCGAATGGGAACGTCGGCTTGCCGTCGGCGAACCAGACGTCGGCCGACAACGTCGTCTCCCCCGCCGCCTCGGCCAGCCGCGCCCAGGTGAGCACCGTGCTCGACGGGGCGCCGCGGACCTGCCAGACCCCGCGCTCGGCGTCGAGCTCGATGTCGTCCGCTCCGGCCTCCAGCAGTTCGGCCGCGATCTCCCTAGCGTGCGCGATCACCTCGTCGGCGGCCCGCCGGATCGCCGAACCACCCAGCTGCAGCGAGCGCGACCCGAACGTGCCGACCGCCTTGGGCACCTCGTCGGTGTCGCCGTGCTTCACGGTGATCTTCTCGATCGGCACCCCGAGCCGGTCCGAAAGCAGCATCGCCAGCGACGTCGCCAGCCCCTGCCCGTGCGGCGAACTCCCGGTGTACGCGGTCACCGAACCGTCGCGGTTGATCTCGACGCGGCCACTCTCGCCATTGCCGTCCCCGCCGGTGATCTCGACGTAGGTCGCGATCCCGATCCCGAGCGCGACGACGTCGCCCTCGGCCCGCCGCCGCTCCTGCTCGGCACGGAGCTCCGCGTACCCGCCGGCTTCGAGCACGCCGTCGAGCGCCTTGGCGTACTCCCCGGTGTCGTAGGAGGCGCCGGTCGCCGTGGTGTAAGGGAACTCCTCCGGGCGGATGAAGTTGACGCGCCGGACTTCCGCCGGGTCCATCCCGATCTCCGCGGCGAACAGGTCCATCGCGCGTTCGACCGCCGCGGTCGCCTCGGGGCGGCCCGCGCCGCGGTACGCCGCGATGGGCGTGGTCGTGGTGACCACCGCGCGGCTGGCCGCCTCCACCTTCGGGAACCGGTAGACGCCCGGCGCCATCAGCTCGGTCAGCGTCGGCAGGAGCAACATGCGCGGATAGGCGCCCGAGTCCTGGACGACGTCGATCCGGTACGCGAGCACCGTGCCGTCGCGCCTGCCGCCGATGGTGACGGTGTTCCGCTGCCCGCGGCCGTGCGTCATCGCGGTCAGGTTCTCGCTGCGCGATTCGGTCCACCGCACCGGCCGCCCGGCCCGGCGCGCCGCCCACGCGAGGACGATCGCCTCGGGGTCGGCGCCGATCTTCGCGCCGAAGCCGCCGCCGACGTCCGGTGCGATCACCCGGACGGACTCGGCGCCGATGCCAAGCCCCTCGGCGATCGCCGCCCGGCCCATCTGCGCGTTCTGCGTGGACAGCCACATCGTGAGCCTGCCGCCCTCGCCCCACGCGCACGACGCGCCGCGCACCTCCAGCGGTGCGGCCGCGAGCCGCTGGTTGAGCACGGTCTCAGTCACGACGACTTCGCAGCCGTCGAACGTCGCGTCGTCGAACGGCCCGCCGTGCGTCTGCACGACATTGTCCGCGAATTCCGGGAAGAGCACCGTCTCCCCGGACAAGGCCGCGTCGATGCTCGCCACCGCGTCCAGCGGGTCGTAGTCGACGTCCACCAGCTCGGCGGCGTCCGCCAGCTGGTACCGCTGCTCGGTCAGCACGAGCGCGACCGGCTCGCCGACGTACCGGACGACGTCCGACGCGAGCCACGGTTCCTTCACCGGTCCCGAGTCGTGCGGCGCCAGGTCGAGATCCGCGGCGGTGTAGACCGCGACCACTCCCGGCGCGTCCAGCGCCGCCGAAACGTCGATCCCCTCGATCCGCGCGTGCGCGATCGGACTCCGCACGAACACCGCGTGCACGGCTCCGGAAAGCGCTTTCTCCCGCAGATCGTCCACGTACGCGCCACCCGTGGTGATCAGCTTCTGGTCCTCCAGGCGGACCACCCTGGTGCCGACAATGCTCATCTGGCCTCCCGCTCACGGCTTTCCCCGCAGATCATGCCCTGTACTCCGGCGCCGCGTCAGCCCGGCCGCATGATTCGCGCCCCTCGACCGGCGGTATAGGCCGTTATACACCCGTCGTTCGGCGGACCGGACTGTCCGAAGTGGACGAATGGCCGTGCGCGCGGCGGAGGACGGGCACGAGTTCACCCGCGGCGACAGCGACGGCGGCGACGTGGGCGTCCGGCCGGATCACCCAGGTCTCGCCGGGACGTGCGCCGAGCGCGGCCGTCGTCTCCGGGTCGAGCAGGCGGACCCCGACCGGCGACGCCGTGCTCGCCGCGGCCGCCGAACGCAGCTCGGCGATGTCCGCGCCGGGAGCCGCGAGTAGCAGGAACCCGGTTCTCGCGAGCGCACGCAGCCGTTCCCCGCCGGGCATCACGACGTCCGGGACGAGCATCCCTGGTCCCGCGGCGGGAAGCGTCCCCCGCGGCGGGCGTCCGCCGAAGGGCCGCGCCGGATCCGGGGTGGTCAGCGGAGATCCGGTGTACCAGAACGGTTCGGCGAGCCGCCCGGAGTCGACCTCGGCGTGCGCGCCCGGATCACGCGTGGCGCGGTCCAGCACGTCGAGGCGGCGGGCCCGCTGCTCCGGCGTCCGCGGCACGAGAAAGTCCATCGTCGCGCTGGTGACCGCGAGGTTCTCCATCGCCGCCGCGTGCCGTTCGTCGTGGTAGCTCTCCAGCAGCCCCGGCCCCGCCCAGCCACGCAGGACGTAGGCGAGTTTCCACGCCGCGTTCTCCGCGTCCGCGACCCCGGAGTTGAGCCCGCGCGCACCGAACGGCGACATCAGGTGCGCGCAGTCCCCCGCCAGGAGGACGCGGCCGGCCCGCATCCGGTCGGCGACCCGGGAATGGAAGCGGTACACCGATTTCCAGGCGATCTCGTACGGCCGGTCGCCGATGATCGCGCGCACCCGCGCGTCGAGCCTGCCGTCGCCTTCCTCGGCGCCGAGGTCGTAGTCGCCGGGCACCTGCCAGTCGATGCGGAAGTGCCCGCCGGGGCACGGGTGGATGAGCACCTGCCGCCCCGGGTTCCACGGCGGGTCGAAGTAGAACCGCCGTTCGGTCGCCCAGCCTTCGAGCTCGGCGCGGATGTCGCAGATGAGGAACAGATCGTCGAAGGACTGCCCGTCGAAGCCGACGCCGAGCATCCGCCGGACGTCGTCGCCGCGGGCACCGGCACACGCGACGGCGTACTCCGCGTCAATCCGGCTTGGGCCGCCCGCGGTCTCGCACCGGATGCCCACGCCGTCCACCGACTGCTCGATGCCGGTGACCCGATGGCCCCAGTGCACGTCGATGAGCGGCTGCGCGGCGATCCGCTCGTCGAGGATTTCCTCGGTACGGGACTGGGAAAGGTTGACGAACGGCGGGAGCCGCGTGTCGGGGCTGGGCAGCCGGTAGGAGAACAGCTCACGGTCGCGGTAGAACGTCCGGGCCGTGGTCCACGTGACGCCCTCCGCCGCGACGGCCTCGCCCGCGCCCACCGCCGCCCAGATGTCGAGGACGTCGCGCTGCTGGCAGATCGCCTTCGAGCCGACGAGATCCCGGGCGGGACGGCGGTCCAGCAGGACCACCGGGATCCCCCACCCGGCCAGCAGCAGCGCGGTCGTCTGCCCGACCGGCCCGTTGCCCAGCACCGCGACACGCGCGGTCACGGTGTCCACGGCCCTAGTCCTGCAGCTGGTCCCAGACCTCCCGGTCCCGCTCGGCCGTCCACACCACGGGCCGCTCGATCCCGGAGAGCTCGTCCCACAGCCGCGAGACGTCGAAAGGCAGGCAGTGCTCGAAAATCGGCCAGTGCCCGTAGCCGTCGACGAGGGCGGCGCGGGTGCGCTCGAAGGCCTCCTTGAGCGTCCCGCCGCGCTCCTGGACCGCGCCGACCTCGCGGATCATCACAGTCAGGAAATGCCGCGTCTGCGCGATCGCCGCGTCCACCGCGTCCCGGCCCCGGCTCACCCCGCCCCGGCCGCCGATGAGCACCTCGGCGCCGAACGCCGCGACCTTGTCCAAAGTGGACGAAGACCAGTCGCGATGGAAGGCGTCCCCGGTGTACAACGCGGCCTCGGCCTCGACGAGGTCGCCGGCGTAGAGGATCTTCTGCCGGGGCAGCCAGGCGACGATGTCGCCCTCGGTGTGCCCGCGCCCGCAGTACTGGAGCACCAGGTCGCCCCGGTCACCGCCGAGGTCGATGGTGAGCCGGTCGGAGAAGGTCAGCGTCGGCCAGGTGAGCCCTGGCACCGATTCCGCGCCCTTCGCCAGCCGCGGCATCCGGCCGAACTCGCTCTCCCAGTCCTCCTTGCCGCGCTCGGCGACCAGGGCGCGGGTGTTCTCGTGCGCGACGATCACCTCGGCGTCGAACGCGGACGCGCCGAGCACCCGTACCGCGTGATAATGCGAAAGAACCAGATACCGCACGGGTTTGTCGGTGTGCTCGCGCAGTTTCGCGAGCCATTCGGCCGCGGCGACCGGCGTCGCGAGCGCTTCGAAGCAGACGAGGAAGTCCTCGCCCTCGATCGCCCCGATGTTGGGGTCTCCCTCGGCCGTGAGCGCGTACACGCCGTCGGCGAGCACCTCGAGCGTCTGCTGCTTCTCGCCGAGGTCCGCCGAGGAGGCGAAGGCCTTCTTGGTCATGACGAGCACTCCCTCGTACTAGTCAAAGGTTTGACCATTCTCGGTGCCAGGCTAGCCCCGCACCCCCGCCGGAGGGAAGACCTTTGGCTTAGCCTGTGCGGATGACCGAGGAACCGGCCGAGCTCGACTACCTCTCGTTCGTGGACTACGCGGTCGAGAAGACCCACGGCGAGCTGCCCGCGATCGACCCCGCCGCGATGCGTCTCGGGCTGACCCTGCACCGGCTGGTCAGCGCGCTCGTCTACGACTGGGAATCGACCGTGCACCGCCCGCGCGGGTGGAGCTGGGCGGGTTTCCGGGTGCTGTTCGTGCTGTGGCTGGCGGGGCCGCTGGAGGCCCGGCACGTCGCCCGGCTCTCCGGAATGAGCCGGGCCGCGGTGTCCGCGCTGGTCAACACGCTGGAGCGGGACGAGCTGGTCTTGCGAACCCCGGCCGAGCACGACCGCCGCGCGGTGCAGCTGAGTCTCACCGACGCGGGGCACGACGCCGTCGTCGGCGCGTACCAGGACCACAACGCGCGCGAACGGGCCTGGGCCTCGTCGCTGACCGAACAGGAGCAGACCGTCCTCATCGGACTGCTGGAGAAACTGACCACCGGTTCCGCGGCCGCGGCGGCGAAACGGCGATCGTGATTCAGCTGGCCAGTCCGGGCAGCGTAAGACTGTGGCCGGTCTGTTCCGCCTTCGCCCGCAGGTAGCGGACATTGCTCTCGGTCGCGAACACCCCGGTCGGCACACATTCGCGCAACGCGATCCCCGCGGCCCGCAACTGCTCGGCCTTGTCGGGGTTGTTCGACAGGAGATCCACTCGCGTGACGCCGAGCGCGCGCAGCATCTGCGCGGCGACGGTGTAGTCGCGGGCGTCCTCGGGCAGGCCGAGCGCGGTGTTCGCCGCGTAGGTGTCGAGCCCTTCGTCCTGCAGCGCGTACGCGTCGAGCTTGTTGTAGAGCCCGATGCCCCGGCCTTCCTGCCGGAGGTAGAGCAGATAACCGCCGGTCTCGGAGATCCGCGCGACCGCCTCGCGCAGCTGCGGGCCGCAGTCGCACCGCGCCGACCCGAAGACGTCGCCGGTCAGGCACTCGGAATGGATCCGCACCAGCGGGACGTTGTCCCCGGGAGTACCGAACGCGAACGCCAGATGCTCCGCGCCGTCGACGAGCCCGTGAAAGGTGACGGCTTCGCCCTCGGCCTCGAAACCGGCGAAGCGCAGCGGAATTCGCACCCGGGTCCGGACCTCGGCGACGGTGTCGGCGCTGTCAGCACTCAT
The DNA here is from genome assembly GCF_042739895.1 of Amycolatopsis sp. NPDC059021. Taxonomy (NCBI): domain Bacteria; kingdom Bacillati; phylum Actinomycetota; class Actinomycetes; order Pseudonocardiales; family Pseudonocardiaceae; genus Amycolatopsis; species Amycolatopsis sp. NPDC059021. Next base: position 19,702 of record NZ_JBHYIQ010000098.1, on the reverse strand, counting down.
GATCGAACCCTACAGCTTTGTTCAAATTCGAACAACAAGTTACTATTGACACCATGGGCGATGTGCGCGGGCTCACCGAACGCGAACTGGAGACCTGGCAGGGTTTCCTCGCGGCGAGCACGCTGCTCACCCGGCTGGTCGAACAGCAGCTCAAGGACGACGCCGGGCTGTCACATCCCCAGTACGAGGTGCTCGCGCGGCTCGCGGCGGCGGACGGCTGCCTCCGGATGACCGAGCTGGCGGGCGCCGCGCTGACGTCCAAGAGCGGGCTGACGTATCAGGTCGCGCAGCTGGAGAAGGCGGGGCTGGTCGGCCGCCGGTCCTGTGCCGGGGACGACCGCGGCGTGATCGCGTTCCTCACCGACCGCGGCAGGGCGGAACTGCGGGCGGCGGCCGCCGGGCACGCGGCGCTGGTCCGCGAGCTGTTCGTCGACGGGCTCACCGAAGAGCAGTTTTCCGGACTGCGCAAGGGAGTCCAGGCCCTGCGCGCGCACCTGGGAGACAGCGGAAAACCGGTCGGCGCACAGACCGCGGATCGGTAGGATCCGGGCATGGTCTCCGCCGCCACCGCGTTGTCGTTCGCGCTCGTCGTCCTGCTCGGTGCCATGCTCCCCGGCCCGGATTTCGTGGTCGTGACGCGAAGTTCCCTCGTCGGCGGGCGCCGCGCGGGCATCGCCGCCGGGATCGGGATCGCGTGCGGGGTCTTCGCCTGGGTGGTGGCGATCGCCTTCGGCGTGGCCGCGGTGCTGGCCGCCTCGGCGGCGGCGTTCACCGTGGTGAAGCTGATCGGCGCGGCCTACCTGATCTTCCTCGGCGTCAAGGCGTGGCTCGCCGTCCGCCGTGGCGACTATCAGGAACTTCGCGAGAACGGCCCGAAAAAGCTCACCACGTGGGCGGGGTTCCGCCAGGGCCTGCTGACCAATCTGCTCAACCCGAAGGTCGCGGTCTACTTCCTGGCGCTGGTCCCCCAGTTCCTCCCGCGGTCGGCGTCGACGGCGCAGGTCCTCGAACTCGCCGTCCTCGCCCTCGCCTCGACCGTGGCGTGGTTCATGACGCTCGCGGTCGTGGTCGGCCTGCTGCGCCGGTTCCTCACCAGGGCCAGGGTCCGGCGCGCGCTGGACGCCGTGATGGGCTCGCTGCTCGTCGCGCTCGGCGTCCGGGTCGCCGCCCAGAGCGCCTAGCGCGACGAGCGAACGGTCAGCCCACGCCGAGGGTTTCGGCGGCCTGGCGGGTGCCTTCGACCCTGGCCGCGATCTTCGCGAACGCCGTGTCCCGCGACGTCGAAACGTCATCGGCGAACGGCGAGAAACCACAGTCGTCACAGGTGCCGAGCCGGTCCACCGGGATGTGCCGCGCCGCCGCGAGCACCCGGTCGCGGACCTCCTCGGCGGTCTCGACCCGCGGATCGATCGGATCGGTGACGCCGACGAAGACCCGCTGATCCGGCCGCAGGTGCTCGGCGATGATCCGCAGTGCCTTCTCGGGGTCGTCCTCGCTGGCGAGCTGGACGTAGACCCGGCCGACGTTCAGCCGGAACAGCGTCGGCAGCAGCCCGGAGTAGTCGACGTCGAGGCTGTGCACCGAATCCTGGTCCCCGCCGGGGCAGGTGTGCACGCCGATCCGCTGCCGCTCCTGCTCGGTGAACCGCTCGAGCACCTGGTTGTTCAGCTCGACGAACGACCGCAGCAACTCGCCCGAGGGGTCCAGCTTCAGCGAAAGACGTCCCTCGGTGAAGTCGATCTGGACGCTGTCCGCGCCCGCGTCGAGGCTGCGCCGGATGTCGGCCGCGGCCTCGTCCACCAGATCGGCCACGAACTGGTCGTGGCTGTAGCCCTCGATCCCGTCCGGCGGGTAGATCAGCCCGATCGCCGACGCCGCGATCACCGCCTGCTTCACCGGCTTGCCGGTCAGTTTCTTCGCCCGCACAAGGTATTCGTCCGCATAGGTCTGGTACCGGAAGGGCCCGGCCGTCAGCTTCGGCAGCTGACGGGTGTGCCCATCGGCGAACGGGATGACGACCCCGTCCGGCGCCAGCGAGTCCGATCCCGCCAGCGGATAGGTCGCGAAGCTCGGCTTCCCCTGCTCGCCGTCGGTGAGCACCGGGGAGCCGGTCTCCTCGAGGCGGCCGATCGTTTCGGCCAGCGCCTTGGCTTCCAGCTCGGCCAGGGCGTTCGCGTCGATCCGGCCGGCGGCGAAGTCACCGAGCCCGGACACGAGGTAGGCGGGCCGCGGGATGCTGCCGATGGGTTCGGTGGGAATGGTCAAGGATCCTCCAGTGGATGTCGCCCGGCGCCGGATCACAGCTGGTCACCAATCCCGCACAAATTACCGTGCGGAAAGGGTTTTCCCGGGTTCCCGCCACCAGTACCGCCCATCCGGACGAATTCGAGCGCTCGACCGGCCTGCCGTCAGGCCGATTTCGGAACGTAGGCGGGGAGGGCGTCGAGGCTGTGGCGAACGGCTTCGGCGCCATACTCGAACATCTGCCGCTCGTAGTCGCCGACCGCAGCGAGGAGGTCCTGACGTCCCTCGGCGGCCTCGATCAGGCGACGGCGCAGCAGATCGGCGTCACGCAGCGCGGTGTTCGCGCCGTTGCCGCCGGTCGGGGAAGTGGCGTGGATGGCGTCGCCGAGCAGCGTGACCGGACCGGGTGCCCAGCGCTCGCCGGGCTCGACCACCCGGATGGACAGCAGGGTGCTGTTGTCCGGGTCGGCCTCCTCGATGAGCGCCCGCAGCTCCGGATGCCATCCCGCCATCCTGGACAACGCGGCTTCCTGCGGGGTCAGGTCGCTGAGCGAGCCGTCCGGCGGCAGGATCATGGCCCAGCGCACGTAGTCGCGGATATCGGGGAGCGTCACCTCGGGCGCCAGCTTCTCGGCCGCCTCCTTCGGCGGAGTACGGAACCGCATCGCGCCGAGCAGCAGGCTCACCCCGTCCCCGGCGATCTTCCCGCCATAGGCCCGGGACAGTCCGGCGAAGCGGTCGGACAGCGGCGTACGGCCGATGACGAACCGGACACCAGTGTCGGCCGGGGTGGTCCCCGGTGACAACACCGAGCGGACCGCGGAATTGACTCCGTCCGCGCCGACGAGCAGGTCGGCGGTGGCCGCGCCACCGTGTGCGAACCGGGCTTCGACAGTGCCTTCGTCCAGTACGTCGTAGCCGGTCAGCGCGGCTCCGGTGTGCACCGTGAGCCCGGTCAGCAGCAGACACCGGAGCACGTGCCGGTCGACCACGATCCCGCTCTTGGCGGGCCCGAGCTCGCCGATCTCATTCAGCCGCGGGTCCAGGGCCAGCCGCTCGACGTAGGCGTCACTGACCACCTCGTCCAGCAGCGGGTGCAGGCGCGGCGGCAGACAGCTTCGCAGCGCCTCGAACCCCACCGGGTTCAGCACGAGCCGGTAGCCCTGGAACCGCGCGGTGATCGCCGGGTCCCGCTCGTACACCTCGGCCTCGATCCCGGCACCACGCAGACCCTGCGCCAGGCACAGACCTCCCAGGCCGGCACCGACGACGGAAACTCGCATCCCTACCTCCAGAACTGGTCTCTCGAACGCGGCTCAGGCGACTGGGCAGGGTCAGGAAACCGACTTGACGAACTTAGTTCGTGTTGACGATCTAAGTTCTACTGGAGGACTCGGCGCGCGTCAAGCCGATAGTGATCCACACCCCGGGCATCTGCCGCCCACCACCCCCGAAAGTGTCCATTGTGGACCGACGAGCCGAATAGGGCGTTATACGGTTATTTCCCCTCGCGGGTGGGTATTCCCCAGGTGACTGCCGGGTCCGGCGCCGAAGGAGGCTACGCGATGCTCAGCCGTCACGACCGCCACGAGCTGGACAAGATCGAGCACTGGTTCGAGACGACCGATCCGGAGCTCGCGGAGATGCTGCGGTCGGCGAAGCCCGCGGCGTCGCGGCGGCTGACGGCCCTGGCGATCGCGCTCGGCGCGGCGGCCCTCGTACTGCCGGTCGTGGGCGTGCTGACCTCCACGGTCCCGCTCATCCTGTACGCCGTCCCGGCCGCGGGCGGCGCGATCTGGGCCTACGCCGCGCGACGCCATCGCTGACCCGGGCTCCGGGTGCGCCGGGGGCGGGCGCTCCCGCACACTGGACCGCGTGTCCGCCACCGCCTGGGTCCTGCACTTCGACCTCGACCAGTTCATCGCCGCGGTCGAGATCGCGCGTCATCCCGAACTGCGCGGCCGCCCGGTGGTCGTCGGCGGCACCGGCGACGTGACCGAGCGGGCCGTCGTGGCGACCGCGTCGTACGAGGCGCGGGAGTTCGGGATCCAGTCCGGAATGCCCCTGCGGACCGCGGCGAAGCGCTGCCCGGAAGCCGTTTTCCTGCCGGCCGACGCGCCCGCGTACGAGGAGGTGTCGGAGCGGGTGATGGCGGTGCTGCGCGAGTTCCCGGTGGTCGTCGAGGTGCTCGGCTGGGACGAGGCGTTCCTCGGCGCGGTCACCGACGAGCCCGAAACGCTCGCGGCCGACGTCCGCAGCGCCGTCGCCGAGCGGACCGGTCTGTCCTCTTCGGTCGGGATCGGCGACAACAAGCTGCGCGCGAAACTCGCCACCGGATTCGGCAAACCGGCCGGGATTTTCCGGCTCACGCAGGAGAACTGGTGGGACGTGATGGCCGAGCGCCCCACCGACGCGCTCTGGGGTATCGGCCGCAAGACCGCCAAGAAGCTCGCGGAGGCCGGCCTGCACACGGTGCTGGATCTCGCCGGGGCCTCCCCCGGTGACCTCGCCGCGCGGTTTGGCCCCCGGCTCGGCCCGTGGTACCGGCTGCTCGCCGGCGGAATCGGCGACGCCGAGGTCACCGCGACGCCGTGGGTGGCCAAGTCCCGCAGCCGCGAAACCACCTTCCAGCAGAACCTGACCGACCCCGGCGCCGTGGCGGCCGAGGTGGCCACGCTGGCCCAGCGTGTCGCCGAGGACGTGTCCGAAGAGGGCAGACCGGCCGCGCGCGTCGCGGTCAAGGTGCGCTTCGCCCCGTTCCTGACCCACACGCACAGCGTCACCCTGCCCGAGCCGACCGCCGACGCCGCCGAGATCGAGCGCGCGGCCGGGACGGTGCTGGCGATGTTCGAGCTCACCAAACCGGTGCGGCTGCTCGGCGTCCGCGCCGAGTTCCCTGTCGTGACCGATTAGCTGGTCAGTAGAGCTCGGTGCGGTAGGCGTGTTCGAGGAGCCCGTCCAGCCCACGGGCCTGCTCGCCGAGGACGCGCTCCATCTTCCCGGCGTTCTCCGCGACGTTCAGCGAACTGAAGGTGCCGCCCACCGTCACCGCGTCGGCCAGACCACGCTTGTCACCCTCCCAGAGCTTCGCGCGGATCAACGCCTTGCCGCACTGGCCGAACACCTCGCGCACCCGCACGATCGTGGCCAGTACGGCGGGTTTGCCGTCGGCGCCGAGCCGCTCCAGCAGCCCGGGGTCGTCGGTGACGAACGCGTCGCCGTTGACACGCAGGGTTTCGCGCAGCCCCGGGACCAGGAACACCATGCCGACACCCGGATTGCGGGCGAGGTTCTCGAAGGTGTCCGCGGACTTGTTGCCTGGCCGGTCCGGGATGGCCAGTGTCCACGGGTCCAGGACGCGCACCGCGCCCGGCGGATCGCCTTTCGGGCTGGTGTCCAGGTGCCCGGCCTCGTCGGAACTGGCGAGGACGAAGAACGTGCTGTGCGCGATGAACCGCATGGCGAACTCGCCGAGGCACGGTTCCTTCTTCTCCGCGATGAACGGGGCCGGGTGACCGATGATCTCCCGCACCCTGGCCATGTCGATGGGCCGGTAGTCGTCGGCCGCCGTACGAACGGGAGCGCTGTCGAGGTCGGCACTCATCGCAATTCTCCTTATCGCTACTGGGTTTCGTCAGAGGTCGAGGACCAGCCGCTGGCCGAGCGCCCGCGACACGCACGGGTACATCACGTCGCCGGAGACGCGGTCGTCCCCGGAGAGGATGTCGTCGCGGTGATCGGGTTCGCCGTCGAGCACCCGGGTTTCACAGATGCCGCAGATGCCTTCCCGGCAGGACCCGGTCACCGGCAGGCCTTCCTCCTCCAGCACACCGAGCACGCTGCGGTCGGCGGGGACGGTCACCGTCCGGTCCGACCGGGCGCACCGCACCTCGATCGCGGTGTTCGGTCGCGCCGGTTTGGGACGGGCCTTGAACCGCTCCGCGTGCACGACATCGGGACCCCAGTGCGCGGCGCCCTCCTCGACCGCGGTCAGCAGCCGTTCCGGGCCGCACACGTAGATCTCCGTGCCGGGCCGCGGCCGGCCGAGCCACTCGCCCAGCGGGATCCGGCCCGCCCGGTCTCCCGGGTAGAGCCGCACCCGGTCCCCGTAAGGCCGGAGTTCGCCGAGAAACGCCATCGAATCCGCGGCCCGGCCGCCGTACACGAGTTGCCACGGCACTCCCCCGGCCTCGGCTTCGGCCACCATCGGGAGGATCGGCGTGATCCCGATCCCGCCCGCCACGAACAGATACGCCGCCGCGGGGCCGAAACCGAAGTTGTCCCGCGGCCCGCGCACGCGCACCGGCTGGCCGGGACGGAGGAACGCGTGCACGTACTCCGATCCGCCCCGGCTGTTCCGCTCGCGCAACACGCCGATGCGATAGCAGGACCTGTCCCCGGGCGATCCGCACAGCGAGTACTGCCGGGAAATCCCCGTCGGCAGCACCAGTTCGAGGTGCGCGCCGGGACGCCACGGCGGCAGCTCGCGCCCGTCCGCGGCACACAGCTCGACCGAGACCACGCCGATGGCCTCCCAGCGCAGCTGGCGCACGACCATCGCCAGCCCGGTCTCTTCGGTGCGTGCCCGCACCGGAGCCACACTCGTCATGACCACTCCAAAAATTACGTTAACAACGTTATCGCTCGTGAATTCCAATGTAGTGATATCATCGTTAACGTGTCAACGAGCGCCGCTGGAGCGGAGACGAGGAGCAAGGCCCGGGTACGGGCGGAGACGGTGGCGCGCGCCGCGCTCGCACTGGTCGGCACCGACGGGCTGGACGCGCTGACCATGCGCAAGCTCGCCACCGGCCTCGGCGTGCAGCTTCCGACGATCTATCGCCTGTTCGACGGCAAGCAGGCCCTGCTCGACGAGATGGCCGAAACGATCACGGCCGATCTGTCCGGCAGGCTCCGCTTCGAGAGCGACGAGTGGGCGGAGAACATCGCGGCGCTCGCCCGGGAATTCCGCGAGGTCCTGCTGGCGCAGCGGGACGGGGCCCGCATCGTCGGCGGCAGCTACGTGACGAAGCAGCACACGATGTCCGTCGCCGACCGCACGCTGGCGATGCTCGAGGCCGCGGGCTTCGGCGAGGAAACCGCGCTCTGGGCACTCACCACGATCTTCAGCTTCATCCTCGGCGAGACGCTCGAACAGCAGGGCGCGAGCGGCACCGAAACCGAAACGCTCACCGCGGCGCTGGACACCACGACCTACCCCCGCCTCTCGGCCACGACGGTCGGCCGGTTCCTCGACTTCGACGCGCGCTTCGAGTTCGGGCTGCGCGTCCTGGTGGCCGGACTGCGCGCGGAACTCGGCGAAGGCGCTTAATCCATCCCGTCGGGCAGCGGCAGCGGCTGGTCGGGGTCGAGTTCGACGCCGCGGGTGCGCAACGTGTGGTCGAGCATCGCCCAGATCGTGCCGGACAGCTGCTCGGACAGCTCGGCCTTGGTCAGTTCACCCGGATGGTCGAGCCACCGGGTGGTGGCCGATTCGACGTACCCGACCAGGCCGAAGGCGACCGTGTCCGCCGGGGCGGTGTCGAGCCCGAACGCCGCGAGGTACCCGGCGAAGAGCTTGCTCAGGTGCAGCGCGATCGCGGAGCGGATGTCGGGCAGCGCGCCGGTTTCCCCGCTGCTGCGCACCGTCCGCAGCAGGTAGCGGTGCAACTGGGCGTGCTCGGTGAGCCAGCGCAGATGGGTGCCGATGGCGGCGGCGATCATCTCCCGCGGTGAGCCCTGGGGGCGCCACAGCGGTGCCAGTTCGGCGGTCACCAGCTCGGCGGCGCGCTGGGCGATGGCGCGCTGCAGGTCGGACGCGTCGGCGAAATGCCGGTACAGCCGCGTGCGGGCGACGCCGGCGCGCTCGGCGATCTGCTCCGTCGACACGCCGGGGCCGTGTTCGGCGATCGCCTCGAGCGCCGCCTCGACGAACTCGGCCCGCCGCCGCTCCTGCTGCCCCGCCCAGCGGGCCGCCCGTCCGTCGACCTTGTTCGCGGCGGGCTTCGGGACGGGCTTCCTGGTGTTCGCGGCGGGCACAGCCATGGGACAAGCCTACTCACCGGCCCCGGGACGGGTGTACGCTGCGGAGGTACCTAGTACGTCGCGTACCCCATACTTGGAGATCGCCATGGCCGTCGAGATCCAGCCCCAGGATCGGGATGTCACCGCCGCGCGCCTGCTGAAAAGCTCGGTGAAGAACTCGTACGACCCGTACGTCGACATCGACTGGGACGCCCCGCTCGTCGACGGCAAGGCGTTCATGCCACTGGAACGAGTTTCGCTGTACGGCACGCCGCTGTGGGACAGGCTGACGCCGGAGCAGCGCATCGAACTGTCCAAGCACGAGATCTCCAGCATCATGAGCGTCGGGCTGTGGTTCGAGATCGTGCTGATGCAGCTGCTCGCCCGCTACGTCTACAACCTCGACGCCCGCACCGAGCACGCGCAGTACGCGCTCACCGAGATCGGGGACGAGACCCGGCATTCGGTGATGTTCGCGCGGACGGCCGAACGGCTCGGCGTGCCCCGCTACGGCGTTCCCGAGATCGTGCGCAGGCTGGGCAAGGTCTTCGCCGCCACCGCCGCCGGGCCGTCGATGTTCGCCGCGGTGCTGGTGGCCGAGGAGACCACCGACCGGCTGCAGCGGTCCATGATGGACGACGACGGCATCCAGCCGCTGATCCGCGCGGTGAACCGGATCCACGTGGTCGAAGAGGCCCGCCACGTCCGGTTCGCGAAGGAGGAGGTGCTGCGGACGGTGCCGCGGCTGTCCCGTTCCGGCCTTCGCTGGCATCGCGCCCGCACCGCCCTGGTCTCCTACGGCGTCGTCGACACCCTCGTCGACCCGCGCGTCTATCGCAGCGTCGGGATCGATCCCCGGGAGGGCCGGGCCGCCGCGCTGGCCAATCCGCACTTCCGCGAGACCCGCCGGTGGATGGCCGAGAAGATCGTGCCGTTCCTGCGGGACGCGGGGCTCATCGGCGGGCGGTCCGAACGGATCTGGCGCGGCGCGTATCTCCTTTGACCGGCCTGGATCCGGCGCGGCCGGGGTGCACCGGAAGAGGCCTTCAGCACACCACGGACTCACCACCGCGCGGCTAGCCTTGACGCACTGTCCCCTGTGGAGGTGGCCGTGCGAAGACGGACTCTGCTCATCGGCGCCGGTGCCGTCGTGGCCGCCGGCGGGCTCGGCTGGGCCGGGGTCGCCGGCTTCACGTCCGACGACCGTCCGCTCGCCCTCGTCTACCGCGGCCCGGCCGCCTGCGAGGGCTGCGCCGAGGCCGTCGCGACGTTGCTGCGGGGCACCACCACGCCGTTGCGAGTCGAGTACTGCGGGCCGGGCGAAGCGACACCACTCACCCGTGCCTCGCTCGACAAGGCCGTCCTCTACGCGCAGCCCGGAGGCGGCAGCCTGGACGACGGCTGGCGGAAGATGCGCCGCTACGCCGACGACATCCGTGGCTGGGTCGCCGACGGCGGCCGCTACGTGGGCTTCTGCCTCGGCGGTTACCTCGCCGGGGCCACCCCGGGGTTCAACCTGCTGCCCGGCGACACCGACCAGTACATCGCCTCCCGCAAGGCCAGCGTGCGCACCACGCAGGACACCGTGGTGACGGTGTCCTGGCGCGGCCGGGACCGGACGGTGTACTTCCAGGACGGCCCGGAGTTCAAGCTGCGCCCCGGTTCGGGCGCGAACGTGCTCGCCACCTACGACACCGGAACCCCGGCCGCGGTCGTCGTCGCCCACGGGAAGGGCCGGGTCGGCGTGGTCGGGCCCCATCCGGAGGCGGACGCGACCTGGTACCGCTCGGCGAAGCTCGCGATGCCCGGCGGCGGGGAGGGCGACCTCGGCCGCGATCTGGTCGAGACGACGCTGGCTTGACACTCCCCGGCGGCTTTGCCACTCTGGTTTCCGGGCCGAGAGGCGCTGCGACGGAATTCTTTCCGCCACGCTCGGCCCACGATCACGACTCCCAAGGGCGCCTCCTGAACTCAGGAGGCGCCTTCGTGCATTCGAGACAAGAAAAGCACTGACCCGCCCCTGAGCGGGCATTTCCGTCCTGCGCGGGAATGCCCTGATTCCTCCTGCCCTTGTCCAGCCGAGAAGAGAGCGAGAAATGAGCGAGAAACTGCGGGAGATCAACGGAATCGACTTCGCCGTCGCGGATCTGGCACTGGCCGGGGCCGGCCGGATCCAGCTGCGGCTCGCGGAACACGAGATGCCCGGCCTGATGGCCATCCGCGAGGAGTACGCCGCCGCGCAGCCGCTCAAGGGCGCCCGGATCGCGGGTTCGCTGCACATGACGGTGCAGACCGCGGTGCTGATCGAGACGCTGGTGGCGCTCGGCGCCGAGGTCCGGTGGGTTTCGTGCAACATCTTCTCGACCCAGGACGAGGCCGCCGCGGCCGTCGTCGTCGGGCCCGACGGCACCCCGGACCGTCCACAAGGGACTTCGGTGTTCGCCTGGAAGGGCGAGACGCTCGACGAGTACTGGTGGTGCACCGACCAGCTTTTCCGGTTCCCCGGCGGGAAGACGCCGAACATGATCCTCGACGACGGCGGTGACGCGACACTGCTGGTCCACAAGGGAGTCGAGTTCGAGGCGGCGGGCGCGGTCCCCCAGGCCGGCGACGACGAACCCGAGGAGTACCGGATCATCCTGCGCACGCTGGCCGAAAGCCTGGCCGCCGACGGGCAGCGGTTCACCCGCATGGCCGCCGAAATCCGCGGTGTCACCGAGGAAACCACCAACGGCGTCAAGCGGCTCTACAAGCTGGCACGCGACGGTGAGCTCCTGTTCCCCGCGATGAACGTCAACGACTCGGTCACGAAGTCCAAGTTCGACAACAAGTACGGGATCCGGCACTCGCTCGTCGACGGGCTCAACCGCGCCACCGACGTCATGATCGGCGGCAAGCAGGTCGTCGTGTGCGGCTACGGCGACGTCGGCAAGGGCGCGGTGGAGGCGTTGCGCGGACAGGGCGCGCGTGTCGCGGTCACCGAGATCGACCCGATCTGCGCGCTCCAGGCGTCCATGGACGGCCTCGACGTCGTCGAACTGGACGACGTCCTCGAACGCGGTGACATCTTCATCACCACCACCGGCAACTTCAACATCATCATGGCCGACCAGCTGGCCCGGATGAAGCACAACGCGATCGTCGCCAACGTCGGGCACTTCGACAACGAGATCGACATGGCCGGGCTGGCGAAGATCCCGGGCATCGTCAAGACCGAGATCAAACCGCAGGTGCACGAATGGCGCTTCCCTGACGGGCACGCGATCATCGTGCTGTCCGAGGGCAGGCTGATGAACCTCGGCAACGCCACCGGTCACCCGTCGTTCGTGATGTCGAACTCCTTCACCAACCAGGCGATCGCGCAGATCGAGCTGTTCAGCAAGCCGGGCCAGTACAGCACCGAGGTGCACCGCCTGCCGAAGCAGCTCGACGAGAAGGTCGCGCGGCTGCACCTCGACGCGCTCGGCGTGAAGCTGACCAAGCTCACCAAGGAGCAGGCCGACTACATCGGTGTCGACGTCGAAGGCCCGTACAAGCTGGAGCACTACCGGTACTGAGCGAGATTGCGCCGAATGCCGCACCGGCTGCTCCGAACGGCGCGTTTCCCTTGCGGTGCGGCGGAAACCCTCCTTCCACGCGCCCGTCCGGGACCCCTTCCCGGGCGGGCAGTGAGGAGAAGGAGCGTGACGACGTGATCATCCTCGGTGTGATCCTGCTGGTCGTGGGATTCGTGACCGGCATCCAGGTGCTCTGGACGATCGGCATCATCCTCGCGGTGGCCGGCGCCGCACTGGCCGTGCTCGGCGCGACCGGGCGGCAGATCGGCGGCCGCGCGCACTGGTACTGACCCGCGCCCCGCGCACTACCCGGTGCCGAGCGCCCCCATCGTGGCGCTCGGCACCGGGTCAGCAGCAGTGCTCGCCGCGCCAGGCGGTCCTGCCCTCCCTGACCGCGACGACGGCGATCGCCAGCGCGACCACCGGATCCGCCCACCACCAGCCGAACAGCCCATTCAGCAGCAGACCGGCCAGCAGCACGCCGGAAAGCCCGGTGCAGAGCAGTGTCTGCCGGGAATCGGCGACCGCGCTCGCGGAACCGAGTTCGCGGCCCGCACGGCGTTGCGCGGCCGAAAGCAGCGGCATCACCGCGAGCGAGACGGCGGCCAGCACGATCCCGGTGACCGACGGCCGGGCCTCCCCCGCCCCGGCGAACGTCCGGACCGCGTCCACGGTGACGTAGCAGGCGAGCCCGAAGAAGGACAACGCGATCACCTTGAGCGCCAAGCGTTCCCGCGCTTCCGGGTCCCGTCCGGAGAACTGCCAGGCGACTGCGGTGGCAGACGCCACCTCGACCACCGAGTCGAGCCCGAAACCGATCAGCGCCGCCGAAGACGCCCGCGATCCGGCGATCAGCGCGACCATCGCCTCGACGACGTTGTAGCCGATCGTCGCCGCCACGAGCAGCCGGATCCGGCGGACGAGCACCGCCCGGCGGTCCACGGTGAGTACGCGGGACTCCCCCGCGCAGCACCCGTCCGGGCAGCCTCCGGCGGGCGCGGGGATCACGCGTCACTCCCGACGCGGTCCTCGTCGGCACAGTCGTCGGCGGGCTCGACGGCGAGCACGACCTGGACGAGTTCACGCAGCGCGCGGGCCAGATGCGCGTCGGCGAGTTCGTACCGCACCGAACGGCCCTCGTAGCTCGCCACCACGAGCCCGCAGCCCCGCAGGCAGGACAGGTGGTTGGAGACGTTCGACCGGCTCAGCTCCAATTCGGCGGCCAGCCTGCCGGGATAGCGGGGCCCGTCCAGCAACGCCGTCAGGATGCGGCAGCGCGTCGGATCGGCCAGTGCGCGGCCGACGCGGGTCAGCGCGGCCTCTCGGGTCTCACAGGTCACCACGCGCTGAACAATACAGCCCACACTGACCTATCGGGTCCAGTGGCCCGCCGGAAATTAAAGGGTCCTCCGGCTCCGAGGGGGAGGGAGAGCCGAAGGACCCCGTTAGTGGTAGCACATCGCCGAGGCGGTGTACACGCGGACTTACACGATCGGGTAAGGAATTCGGCCTCGTCGGACCACAAGGGACACAGCGGATGCTCCCCCGCGGCAGGCTGTCGGCGCGGGGCACCGAAATCGTTTACCCCGCCCGGGATCCGGCCGCGACAGCATCGAGGGGCGCCCCGCGCGGGGAGCGCCCCTCGATGGCGGGAGGCTCAGGATGCTTGGGACAGCACGATTTCCGTGTGCTGTTCGACAACGCAGCCGCAGGCCGCGTCGAGGGTGTGGCAGTCGATGATCAGGGCGTGCCGCACGCGATCGTCATCGGTGCAGCCGTCGTCCGTGCATTCGGCGAATCCGCCGTCCGGATGCACGACCAGTGTGCCGTGACAGTGGTCGATACCGGCGGTACAGGACGCACAGTCCATGATGCTGTTCCGCCTTCCGTGTCCTGCGGGCTTCCGCGATCTTGCTCGATTCGACCCGACTGCTTCTTGGTACCACCCGGGGAGGCCAGAGTCTGGCATACGCACGGCGTGTCGCCGTCACCGGTCCGGCACTCCCCGTGAACACCCTGGTCAGCGCTTCGCCCCGCACGGACGGCCCGCACGGGGGCATCCCGGGCGGCGTTCAGCGGCCGGACAGCCTTCCGGAGTCCACTTCGGACGACACGCGTACCCAGGCGGACGACACGACGGTGTCAGGCGCTCTTCGGGGAACGGCGTGCCCGCGACGCGGCGGGCTTCTTCGCGGTTTTCGGCTCCGCTTCGGACTTTCCGGACGCCTTGCGCACCGCGGGTTTCCGCGCGGGGGCGGGTTTGCGCGACTTCTTCGCCGCGTTCACGCTCGCCTGCAACGCCGACATCAGATCGACCACGTCGGCCTTCGCCGCGACCGGGCCGGGTTTCGCGGTCTCGTTCCCCGCGACCTTCGCCTCGATCATCGATTCGAGCGCTTCGCGGTAGCTGTCCGAGTACTTCTCCGCCTCGAAGACCGGTTCCGACAGCGAGTCGATGAGCGACCCCGCCATGGTGATCTCCTGCGCGCGCACCTGCGGGAGATCCTCGTGCAGGAACGGGAAATCCGGGGTGCGGACCTCGTCGGGCCACAGCATCGTGGTCATCACCAGGACGTCGTCGTGCACGCGGAGCACGGCCAGGCTCTCCCGCTGCCGGACGGCGACCTTCGCGATGGCCACGTGACTCGCCTTCTGCAGCGCGTCACGCAGGACGACGTACGGCTTCACCGCGTTCTTCTGCGGCTCCAGGTAATAGGTCTTGTCGAACTGGATCGGGTCGATGGACTCCATCGGCACGAATTCGAGGACGTCGATCATGCGCTGGGTGGGCAGCGGCAGATCGGCCATGTCGGCGTCGGTGAGCACCACCATCTCGCCGTCGGGCAGCTCGTAGCCCTTGGCGATCTCGGCGTAGGGCACCTCCTGCCCGTCCACCGTGCAGAACCGCTTGTACTGGATCCGCCCGCCGTCGGCCTCGTGCACCTGCCGCAGGGAGACGTTCTTGTTCTCGGTGGCCGCGTACAGCTGGATCGGGATGCTGACCAGCCCGAACGACACCGAGCCCTTCCACATCGCCCGCATGCCCGCACCTCCGCCGATCGCAGAACCCGTACTCACGCTACGTAACAACCGTAACCCGAAACGCCCACCCGCGACAGTCCGGCGGAGGGTGTCAGCCTTCTTCCAGCGTGCCCACCGCGACCGGAGAACCGCCCGAAAGCCTGCCCGATTCGTGCGTGTCGCGCAGATTTTTGCGCGGCACGCAACTTTTGGCTACGCTCGCCGCATGCCATCCGAATCCCGGTCGCAGCCCGGCCTGCGCGAACGCAAGAAGCAGGCGGCCCGTCGCGCGCTGAGCGAAGCGGCGCTGCGCCTCGCGGTCGAGCGCGGTCTGGACCAGGTGAAGGTCGAGGACATCGCGGCCGAAGTGGGCGTCTCCCCGCGCACGTTCAACAACTACTTCTCGTGCAAGGAGGAGGCCGTCTGCGAGTTCGTCGTCGCGCGCCAGCACCGGGTCCGCGACGCGCTGCTGGCGCGTCCGGCGGAGGAACCGCTGTGGGAGGCGATCACCGGCGCGGTGCTCGAGCAATATTCGCGTGACGGCGAACCCGATCGGGCCTATGTTTCCCGGGTCCGCGCGCTGATGGGGCACGCCGCGCTGCGAGGAGAGTTCCTCAAGGCACACCACACGGTCGAACGCCTTCTCGCCGACGCCATCATCGAACGGGCCGACGCCGACGCCGAGGACGAGTTGTACGCCCGTCTGCTGGCCGGGGCGGTGGAAAGCGCGGTCCGGCTCGCCTTCGTCGAATGGTTCACGTCGGACCAGCAACTGTTCCTGCCGACGCTGACCCGGCTCCTGGCGGAACTGTCGGCGGGTTTTCCCACGCTCACCACCACTTCCGGCCGCCGGACCACCGACCGGGAAAGCACCACCGCACTGTCCTCTTAGAACGACCCGAACGACAACACCACCACTGGGGGGAGTCACCGTTGTGCTGATCAAGCTCCTGCGCAGTCATCTGCGCCCGTATCAGGGCGTCCTGTGGCTGGTCGCACTGCTTCAGCTCATCCAGACGCTGGCCGGGCTCTACCTGCCCACGCTCAACGCCGACATCATCGACCACGGCGTGGTCGACGGGAACATCGGCTACATCCTGGGCGTCGGCGGCGTGATGCTGCTGGTCTCGCTGGTCCAGATCGCCGCCTCGCTGGGCGCGGTCTACTTCGGCGCGCGCACCGCGATGGCGCTCGGCAGGGACGTCCGGTCCGCGGTCTTCCACCGGGTGCAGGACTTCTCCGCCCGCGAGGTCGGCCAGTTCGGCACGCCGTCGCTGATCACGCGCACCACGAACGACGTCCAGCAGGTGCAGATGCTGACGCTGATGACGCTGACGATGATGCTGTCCGCGCCGATCATGTGTGTCGGTGGCATCATCATGGCGCTCAACCAGGACGTCACGCTGTCCTCGTTGCTGCTGGTCATCGTCCCGGTGCTGGCCATCGCGGTCAGCGTCATCGTGGCGAAGATGCGGCCCGCCTTCCGGCTCATGCAGGAACGGCTGGACCGGATCAACCAGGTCCTGCGCGAGCAGATCATGGGTATCCGGGTGATCCGCGCGTTCGTCCGCGACACCCACGAACGCGAGCGCTTCGCGAAGGCCAACGACGATCTGCTGACCGTGTCGCTGCGGGTCGGCAGGCTGATGGCGCTGATGTTCCCGATCGTGATGCTGGTGATGAACGCGTCCAGCGTCGCCGTGCTGTGGTTCGGCGGGCAGCGCATCGACTCGGGCAGCATGCAGGTCGGCGCGCTCACCGCGTTCCTGTCCTATCTGATGCAGATCCTGATGGCGGTCATGATGGCCACCTTCATGTTCATGATGGTGCCACGCGCGGAGGTCAGCGCCGAGCGGATCTCCGAGGTGCTGGACACCGAGCCGAGCGTGCGCCTGCCGGTCACGCCGATCCGGCCCGGTGCCGTGCACGGTCACCTCGAACTGACCGGGGTGGAATTCCGGTACCCCGGCGCGGAAAAGCCGGTGCTGTGCGACATCTCGCTGATCGGCCGTCCCGGTGAGACGACGGCGGTGATCGGCAGCACCGGCACCGGGAAGACGACGCTGCTCAACCTGATCCCCCGGCTGATGGACGCCACCGCGGGCACCGTGAAGGTCGACGGCGTCGACGTCCGCGACCTCGATCCGGCGGTACTGGCCTCCATCGTGGGATTCGTCCCGCAGAAGCCGTATCTGTTCGCGGGCACGATCGCGAGCAATCTGCGGTACGGCAATCCGGACGCCACCGACGAGGAACTGTGGCACGCGCTGGAAGTCGCGCAGGCCAAGGATTTCGTCGAGCAGAAGCCGGAGGGGCTGGACACGCCGATCGCGCAGGGCGGCACCAACGTCTCCGGCGGTCAGCGCCAGCGGCTGGCGATCGCCCGGATGCTCGTGCACAAGCCCGAGATCTATCTCTTCGACGACTCGTTCTCCGCGCTCGACTACGCCACCGACGCCGCGCTGCGCCGGGCGCTGGCGGCCGAGACCGCGGAAGCCACCGTCGTCATCGTCGCGCAGCGGGTCAGCACGATCCGGGGCGCCGACCGCATCATCGTGCTCGACGAAGGCCGGGTCGTCGGCACCGGAACCCACCACGAACTCATGGACGGCAACGAAACCTATCGGGAGATCGTGCTGTCGCAGCTGACCGAACAGGAGGCGGCATGAGCGACGCTTGCGAGCGAATCATCGACATCATGCGCCAAAAGGGATTAGACACTGTCTCGCGAAGCGAGGCCATCGCATGAGTACTACCGACTCCTCGGAGACTGCCAAGACCGAGGCGGGCGAGCGGCCGGCCGCGGCGCGGACGCACGGGAGCGCGCCCGGGACAGGGCCCAGCCAGAGCGGGCCCGGCAGGTTCATGTCCGGCGGTATGCCGCCGGAGAAGGCATTGGATTTCAAGGGTTCCTTCGCCCGGCTGCTGCGCCTGTTGCAGCCGCAGCGCGCGGCGCTCGTCGGGGTCCTCGTGCTCGGCGCGCTGAGCGTCGCGATGACCGTGATCGGGCCGAAGGTGCTCGGCAAGGCCACCGACCTCATCTTCGCGGGCGTGCTCGGCCACGACATGCCGGCCGGTCTCAGCAAGGAAGCGGTGATCGCCGGGCTGCGGGCCCACGGCGAAACCACCAAGGCCGACATGCTCAGCGGCGTCGACTTCGTACCCGGCGCGCCGATCGACTTCAGCAGGGTCGGCCAGGTGCTGCTGATCGTGCTGGGCCTGTTCGTCATCGCGTCGTTCTTCTCGCTGATCCAGGCGAGGCTGACCACCACGCTGGTGCAGCGCGCGGTGTTCGATCTGCGGCAGCAGGTGGAGTACAAGTTCGCGCGGCTGCCGCTGAAGTACTTCGACCGCCAGCCGCGCGGTGAGGTGCTGAGCCGGGTCACCAACGACATCGACAACCTGGCGCAGTCGCTCCAGCAGACGCTCGCGCAGATCGTGTCGTCGGTGCTGACGGTCATCGGCGTGCTGGTGATGATGTTCATCGTCTCGCCGCTGCTGGCGGTGATCGCGCTGCTGACCGTGCCGGCGTCGGTGTTCGTGGCGGCGAAGATCGGCAAGCGGGCACAGCCGCAGTTCATCAAGCAGTGGTCCACCACCGGGCGGCTCAACGCGCACATCGAGGAGATGTACACCGGGCACTCGCTGGTGAAGGTGTTCGGCCGTCGTGAACAGGCGCAGAACACGTTCATCGAGCACAACGACTCGCTGTTCGCCTCGAGTTTCAAGGCGCAGTTCATCTCCGGGATGATCCAGCCCGCGATGATGTTCATCGGCAACCTGAACTATGTGCTGGTGGCCGTGATCGGCGCGCTGCGGGTCACCTCGGGCGGCCTGTCGCTCGGGGACGTGCAGGCGTTCGTCCAGTACTCGCGGCAGTTCAGCCAGCCGGTCACGCAGATCGCGAGCATGGCGAACCTGCTGCAGTCCGGCGTCGCCTCGGCGGAGCGGGTCTTCGCGCTGCTGGACGCCGAGGAGCAGGAACCGGAACCCGCCGAGCCCGCGCGGCCGGAGGTCGTCCAGGGCCGGGTCGAGTTCCAGGACGTCTCGTTCCGGTACCTGCCGGACACGCCGCTCATCGAGAACCTTTCGCTCAGCGTCGAACCGGGTCACACGGTCGCCATCGTCGGCCCGACCGGGGCGGGCAAGACCACGCTGGTCAACCTGCTCATGCGGTTCTACGAGATCGACGGCGGCCGGATCACCCTCGACGGCGTCGACATCGCGAAGATGAACCGCGAGGAACTACGCGACAAGACCGGCATGGTGCTGCAGGACGCGTGGCTGTTCGGCGGCACGATCGCGGAGAACATCGCGTACGGCGCGGACAACGCCACCCGCGAGGAAATCGTCGAGGCCGCCAAGGCGACGCACGTCGATCGCTTCGTGCGTACCCTGCCGAATGGCTACGACACGGTGATCGACGACGAGGGCGGCACCGTCAGCGCGGGCGAGAAGCAGCTCATCACGGTGGCGCGGGCGTTCCTGGCGAAACCGGCGATCCTCATCCTCGACGAGGCGACGAGCTCGGTCGACACCCGCACCGAGGTTCTCATCCAGCGGGCGATGAACTCGCTGCGGGCGGGGCGGACGAGCTTCGTCATCGCGCACCGGCTGTCCACGATCCGGGACGCCGACGTCATCCTGGTGATGGAATCGGGCCGGATCGTCGAGCAGGGCGACCACGAAACCCTGCTGCTGACCGGCGGCGCGTATTCGCGGCTCTACGCCGCCCAGTTCGCCGAGGCGATGGCCGAAACGGACTGACCGGCAAGGGCGCGGGGTTTTCTTGGGTGGTGTGCGTGGGTTTGTGTGTTTTTTGTTTTGTCATTGTTTCGGCGGCCGCCGCTCCAAAT